>JBBSOM010000089.1:0-8009 GCA_038259715.1 Longimicrobiales bacterium | reverse complement strand
CGGCGATGACCGTGGTCTTGTGGTGCCATGGGCCGGATGGCGACATCCAGGTCTGCCGCGGTGGCTGCCCCGGAAGCGGATCCGATTCGAGGCTCAAGCGGGTGCTCCTTCCGTGCCGGTGTCACCGGTCGCGTCGAGACCGAGCACCCGGCACACCGCGCGCGCGATCATCAGTTCCTCGTTCGTGTGCATGACCCGGACGGCAACCGGCCTGGCGGACGGGGAGATCACCGGGGCGTTCGCCGCATTGTGCTCCTCGTCGATATCGATGCCGAGGAAGCCCAGCCCGTCGCAGATACGGCGTCGCACGCTGGGCGCGTGCTCTCCGATGCCACCCGCGAAGACCAACGTGTCCAGACCGCCCAACGCCGCCGCGAAGGCGCCGATGCACTTCCGGACCCGGTAGCAGAACAGCGCCACGGCCTCGGCGGCGCGTACGTCCGTGGCTTCGCGCTCGAGCAGGTCCTGCATGTCGGCGCTGGTCTCCGATATGCCGAGGAGCCCGGAATGGAAGTTGACCATCTCGTTGAAGCGCTTCGCGTCCATTCCTTCGGTGCGAGCCAGATACCAGAGCAGCCCGGGATCGAGGTCGCCCGAGCGCGTGCTCATGGGGACGCCGGCCGCCGGGGTGAAGCCCATGCTGGTGTCCACCGGTTTGCCGTCGCGGACGGCCGCCAGGCTGACGCCGCTACCCAGGTGGGCGAGGACGACCCGCCCCCGTGCCGCTTCCGCTCCCGCCACGCGGGCCAGCTCTCCCATGAGGGATTCGTAAGACAATCCGTGGAACCCATAGCGCCGCACCCCCAGCGCGTCGTAGCGGCGGGGGATGGGCAGCAGTTGGGCCACCCTCGGCAGGTCGTGGTGGAACGCCGTGTCGAAACACGCCACCTGCGGCACCCCGGGAAACCGTTCATGAAACGCCGCGGTCAACAGGATCTCCCCCGGGAGGTGCTCGGGGTCGAAGGGACTCAAGCGGCGCAACTCCTCGACCATCTCCGCCGTGACGCGCTCGGGCTGGATGTATTTCGGTCCGCCGTGCACGACGCGGTGCCCCACGGCGGTCAGCGCGTCGGTCCCGACGCGCTCTTCGATCCAATCCATCAGAACCTCCACCGCCGTCGTGTGATCCGGCGCGGTCACCGGACGCTCGAAATCGTCCGTCGGCTCGGCGCCCTCCACCCGGAACATCGTACGCGGCTGCCCGATGCCCTCGACCGCGCCCGCGAGGACGCGTCGGGGCAGGTCGTCGGCCTCGAAGAGCGCGAACTTGATGCTCGACGAGCCACCGTTGATCGTCAGGATGCGCGAGTCGGCCGCGGCCATGATGGAGGCGGACCTCAGCCGCGGGATGCGTCGGCGAGCACCGACATCGCCCTGCCGCCGGCGTCCCGGGTGGCCAGGTCGCCGAGCGCGGGGTCGGGGGGCATCATGGGGCGCTCTCGTCCCGCGAGTCCATGTAGCGCCGCATGAGCGCGGTAGTGGAGCTGTCGTGACCCCCCGCTGGCGGGCCGTCGCCCTGGAGCTCTCCTCCAATGCGCTTGGCGAGGCTCTTGCCGAGTTCCACGCCCCACTGGTCGAAGGAGTCGATATCCCAGATCACGCCCTGGGTGAAGACGCTGTGCTCGTAGAGCGCGACGAGGGAGCCCAGGGTGGCGGGGGTAAGCCGAGCGGCGAGGATGGTGCTGGTTGGGCGATTTCCCTCGAAGACGCGGTGCGGCACGAGGGGCGCCGGTGTGCCCTCGGCCTCCACCTCCTGTGCCGTCTTGCCGAACGCGAGCGCCTCCGTCTGCGCGAACACGTTGGCCATGAGCAGGTCGTGGTGGGGGCCCAGGGGGTTGAGCGACTGGCAGAAGGCGATGAAGTCGCACGGGATGAGCTTCGTGCCCTGATGGATCAACTGGTAGAACGAATGCTGGCCATTGGTGCCCGGCTCCCCCCAGACGATGGGGCTCGTCTGGTAGTCGACATGTGCGCCGTCGAGGGTGACGTGCTTGCCATTGCTCTCCATGGTCAACTGCTGGAGGTAGGCGGGGAAGCGCTTCAGATATTGGTCGTAGGGAAGCACCGCCACGGTCCGAGCGTCGAAGAAGTCGGCGTACCAGACCGCGAGCAGCCCCATGATCACGGGCAGGTTGCGCTCCATCGGCGCCGTGCGGAAATGCCGATCCATGGCATGGAAGCCGGCGAGCATGTCGCGGAAGTGCTCGGGACCCACCGCCAGCATGGTGGAGAGACCGATGGCCGACTCCATGGAGTAGCGTCCTCCCACCCAGTCCCAGAAGCCGAACATGTTGGCGGGGTCGATGCCGAACTTCGCCACCCCGTCGGCGTTGGTGGACACCGCCACGAAGTGACGGCCCACGGCCGCCTCGTCTCCCAGCGCGTCCACGCACCAGGCGCGGGCCGTGTGGGCGTTGGTCAGGGTCTCGAGGGTCGTGAACGTCTTGGAGCAGACGATGAACAGCGTCTCGGCGGGATCGAGATCGCGGGTCGCTTCCGCGAAGTCCGTCCCGTCGATATTGGAAACGAAACGAAAGGTCATGTCTCGCCGGCTATAGTGGCGCAGCGCTTCGTAGGCCATGACCGGACCGAGGTCCGAGCCGCCGATGCCGATGTTCACCACGTTGCGAATGGGCAGCCCGGCGTGGCCCTTCCAGCTTCCGTCGCGGACGCTCTCGGCGAAGGTCGCCATGCGGTCCAGGACCGCATGCACCTCGGGCACGACGTCCTCGCCGTCGACGACGATCCGCTCGCCCCGCGGCGCCCGCAGCGCCACGTGGAGGACCGCGCGGCCCTCGGTCGCGTTGATCCTCTCGCCGCTGAACATGGCCTCGATCCGCTCCCCCAGGCCGCAGCTCTCCGCCAGCCGGAACAGCAGCCGGAGCGTCTCATCGGTGACGCGATGCTTGGCGTAGTCGAGGTGGAGGCCCGCTGCCTCCGCGCTCAGGCGCGCTCCTCGATCGGCGTCCGTAGCGAACAGCTCCCGCAGATGCATGTCCCCAATGGCTCGGTGGTGCTCCTGCAACGCCGTCCACTCCGGCCTCTCGGTAAGCCGTGCAGCGGGCCCGGCCTTCTGCGCACTCATCGGTCGGCCGTCGCGACCCGGTCGGGTCGCGGGAGCTGCCCCAGGTCGTTCAACTGCCGCGTCGTCTCGAGGGTCATCGTGGAATCCCCGCTCCCGCCTCGTCGTCCCAGTACCCCGGACGCTCGTAGTGCCGGTGCAGGCGGGCCTCGTAGTCACGCGTCACCAGGGACGCGTCCGAGTATTCCGGCGACCCCTTGACGGTCTCGGGGGAGAGTTCCACGTAGACCGTCGACTCGCTCCAGCTGATGCGATCGATCCAGCGCGGAGACACCAGGACCTTCTTTCCCGACCACCAGGGTCCCGTGTCGACGACGAGGTAACGAATCGCCCACGTCTCGTCCTCGATGATGAAGTCGTCTACATGGCCAATGTCGTCGGCCCCGGCGCGGATGCGATAGCCGCTCACGTCGTTCGTGCTGCGCAGGTGAGGATTCCAGTGGTCGTCGCCGGCCTCCCCCTTCTTCCACTGGTCCCGATCGTGCTCGATGTGCGGATAGTATCCCCACCTCTCTGCGCCACCCCAATACGACGGCCATTCGAAATATCCATAATAGGCCTTCTCGAACTGTTTCGAGACCGGCTTGTCGCTTTCGAGCGAGGGGCTGTCCTCGATCTGCTGCTTGGTCAGCTCGACGGCGATGTGATGTGGGTCGCCGGCCACCGCCGTGAGCGCGTACGGGGCGATGAGGACCTGTCTCTCCCGGAGCCAATGACCCGTATCGGCGACCAGGTAGCGCAGCGTCCAATGGTGGTCGTCGAAGTAGAAATCCCTGACGCTCCCCATATCTCCATCGAGTCCGCGCAACTTGGCGCCCTTCAACGTCCCGGCTCTGGTCAGCATGGTATGCTCCTTCGTTGCAGCATGGACTGCGGGTCCGAGTCCGCGATGTAGCGCGGGGCCCTTGCGTTCGGGCGCACCCCCGGGGGCCTGGCATGCGCAAGGTGAAGCCAGACACCCATCGAACGTAACCAGTTCGAGCGGCCGCATCCCATGGTTCAAAGGGATGAAACGGGGCCTACTCCCAAGAGGTGAGGGGTGCCCGGACCTCCCGTCCATCCGGCCCGACTACCCCTTTTGGCGGATTCGTCTGACCCATTTGCCCGATGGGTCGGCAGGGAGGGTTGACGATAGCTTTTATCCTGAGGGGGGTGTCGGCCTTGTCCAACCAAGTGATGGGTGATGAGCAGAGCGAAGCGGATCCCAGCGACGCAAAGGCTTCCGCGCGCGACGTCGCGCCGGCTCCCGCTCAGGTAACGTTCCGCCAGGAGGGCGGTGCGCTCCTCGTGAGCCTGGCCGGTACATGGGCGCTGGAACACCCGACCCCGCGCTTCGACCGGGCCGTGGACGACCGCCCGGGCGGGTTTCCACTGGAGTCCGTCCGGTTCGACACCGCCGGGCTGGGCGCCTGGGACAGCAGCCTGCTCCTGTTCCTTCTCCAGGGGAGGGACTACTGCGAAGCTCACGACCTCGAATTCGAAGCCGCGAGCCTGCCGGAGAGCATCGGCCGCCTCATGGAGCTCACACGGGCGGTGCCGGAGCAGGTTCTGGCGCGCGAGGCGAAGCCGCCCTTTCTCGCCAGGCTCGGTGCCAGAGGGCTCTCCTCCTTCGACGGACTCATGGCCTCGATCTCCTTCATCGGGGAAGTGGCTCTGGGCTTCTTCCGGGTCCTCACGCGCCGGGGGGGACTCCGCTGGCGGGACTTCTGGGTCGTGGTGCAATCCAACAGCTCGGGTGCGCTCCCCATCGTCACGCTCATCAGCTTTCTGGTGGGGCTGATCATCGCCTTCCTGGGCGCGGTCGTGCTGCGTCGGCTGGGGGCGGGCTACTACGTGTCCACGTTGGTCGGCTACGGGATGCTGCGCGAGTTGGGGTCCCTGATGATCGGCATCATCATGGCGGGCCGCACCGGTGCGGCGTTCGCCGCCGAGCTCGGAAGCATGAAGATCACGGAGGAGATCGACGCCCTCCGGACGCTCGGTCTGTCCCCGATCGATCATCTCGTGCTGCCGCGGGTCTTGGGGATCTTCGTGACCATGCCGGTGCTGACCGTCTACGGCATGTTCGTCGGTATCGCCGGGGGGCTGCTCGTCGCGGTCACGATGCTGGATCTCACCGCGGGTCAGTTCTCCAGCGGCATGCTGACGTCGTTGACCCTCTCCGACGGCCTTCTGGGTGTCTTCAAAGCGGGGGTGTTCGGTCTGATCATCGGCCTCGCCGGCTGCCTCCGTGGCATGCAGACGGGAAGCGACGCCGGTGCGGTGGGCAAGGCGGCGACTTCCGCCGTGGTCACGGGCATCACAGCCATCATCGCGGCCAACGCCGTGATCGACTGGCTCGCTGCCCTCCTCCAGGTATGAGGCCGTGATGAACGACACGCCCTTCATCTCGGTCAGCGACCTGACCATGGCGTACGGCGGACGGGTCGTCATGCAGGACCTGAACTTCCAGGTCCGGCGTGGAGAGATCTTCGTCATCATGGGCGGCAGCGGCAGCGGCAAGAGCACCCTGCTGAAGACCCTCATCGGGCTCAAGAAGCCCACCCGGGGAGCGATTCTGTTCGATGGCGAGGACTTCGTGGAGGCGGATGAGAAGGCCCGAAAGGGGATCCGCCGTCGCATGGGCGTGCTCTATCAGAACGGCGCGCTGTGGAGCGGGCTGACGCTGGCGGAAAACGTGGCCCTCCCCATCGAGGAGTTCACGACCCTGGGTGCGGAGGCGATCGCCGAGGTGGTCTCCTTCAAGCTCGCGCTGGTGGGGCTACGCGGCTTCGAGTCGCTCTACCCCGTGGAGATCAGTGGGGGCATGCGCAAGCGTGCCGCTCTGGCCCGGGCGGTTGCGTTGGATCCGGAGGTGCTCTTCTTCGACGAACCGTCCTCCGGTCTGGACCCTATCACCGCGAGCCGCCTCGACGACCTGATCCTGCAGATCCGGAGCTGCTTCGGCACCACTATCGTCGTCGTCAGCCACGACCTCGCCAGCATCTTCAAGATCGCCGACCGCGCGCTCTTTCTGGACATGGAGCAGAAGACCATGACGGCGCTGGGGAGTCCCGTCGCCCTGCGGGACGATCCTCCCAGCGACGAGATCCGTCGATTTCTTACGCGCACCAGCGAAACCACGGCCGCCTCGCAGTCGGAGCACGGCCGATCAAGGACGACCTGAGATGAGCATACGAGCGAACCCGACCGCCATCGGCCTCTTCATGATCGGCGGGACCCTGCTGACCGTGGTGGGAGTGGGGACCCTGGCCTCCACCTCCTGGATGCACAAGCAGTCGACCTTCGTCAGCTACTTCGAGGAGTCCGTCAACGGATTGGAGATCGGGGCGGCGGTAAAGTTCCAGGGTGTGCCCGTCGGCCGGGTGACGGATCTGCTCATCAACATCGCGCAGTCCGACAAGAGCTTTCAGGTACCTGTGCAGTACGACGTGGACCTCACCCGCCTGACCATGTTGGCCGGCGGCTATGTCCATCTGGAAGATCCGTCGGTACTGCGACGCCAGATCGCCGACGGGCTGCGTGCCCAGTTGAACATGGAGAGCATCGTCACAGGTCAGTTGTACATCGAGCTCGTATACCGCGCGGACGCGCCCGCGCCGGAGCTCGAGGACCGGCCCACCCTTCACCCGGAGATTCCGACGAGCCCTTCGCTGCTGGCCGCCTTCGGCACCCAGGCCGGTAGCGTCGTGGGGGACGTGCTCAAAGTCCTCATCCGGGTCAACGAGATGCTGGCCTCGGTGAACGTGGAGGAGATCAACCGGTCGGTGGTGGCGTCGGCCGGGGCGGTGGAGCGCCTCGCCGGCTCCCCGGAGGTGATGGAGGCCGTCGGCCGGGTCCCCGTGATGGCCGATCAGTTCGACCGCACGATGACCGGACTGCAGGACCTGATGGCGCACCTCGACAGCGCCGTCGCGCCGCTCCAGGGAAATCTGAAGGGCACGAACGCGGAGCTTTTGCAGACGCTGCAGACGATGCGGCAGACGATGGAGGAGGCGCGGGGCCTGTTCTCGACGGATTCAGGCGTCGGCTTTCAGATGGAGGGGGCCATGGCCAGCCTCAAGGAGGCGGCGGACGCGATGCACGCCCTCGTCCTCTCTTTGGACCGGAATCCCGACATGCTGATCCGTGGGAGGAAGCCCGGTGGACACTAGCATGAGCATGCGGCACGCGACGAGGGCGATCCGGTGGCTCCTCCCCAAAATGCTCCCCGGGATGCTCCTCGGGATACTCCTCGGGCCGGTGGGGTGCTTCAGTCTGGGAAGGACGGCCCCGCCACAGAACTACTTTGTGCTCGGTGGTGACTCGCTCTGGGTGGACGTTCCGACGTCTCCGGAAGTCGCCGCGCTCGCCGTGGGGGTGCGACGGGCGACGGTGGCGTCCTACCTCGCCTCGCCCTTCATCACGGTGCGACGTGGACCCAACCAGGTGGACTTGTCGCAGGTGAACCGCTGGGGTGAAGCCCTGGACGCCGGAATCACTCGCGTGGTGGCCCGCGACCTGGTCTCCCGGGGATTCAGGGACGCTGTCGTGGTCCCGTGGCCGGTCCAGGCACGGTACGACTACGTGATCCAGATCGACGTGCTGCGCTTCGAGGGCCTGGCACTCGGAGAACCGGGCTCCGTGGACGGGGGCGTCCACATGCTGGCCACGTGGGAGATCCTCGGGCAAAAGGACGGGGTGGTGCTCGCCCGGGGAACCACCGACTACCGGCGGCCCGGTTGGAGGGTGGGGGACTACGGCGCCCTCGTCTCGCTCCTCGACGGTGGACTGGACCAGCTTGCCGGCGATCTCACGGCCGGCGTAATACGCCTCGTGGCGTCACGTCCGCCTCCATCGACACCGGGGCCGGGAGTCGCGTCCGCGTCTCCGGCGGTCAGGTGAAAACGTCCATGAGCGAGCCTATGAGCGCATCGGAGCGACCCGG
>JBBSOM010000088.1:0-8090 GCA_038259715.1 Longimicrobiales bacterium | reverse complement strand
ATGGGTCAATCGCCGCCGCACCGGGCGGGAAGGCGTCGCGCCGGCGATTGACGGCAACTGTGTGGGTCAATCGCCGCCGCACCGGGCGGGAAGGCGTCGCGCCCGGCGATTCAAGGTACTCGCGCCCGGGCGCCGCGGGGCGCGACGACGCGATTGGGAGCGCGCCGGGCGCGACGACTTGATGGCGGAACGACCTGATCGCGCGATGAACGGGGAGGCAGGATGCGACGGACCGACCGGGTGATCGAAACCTTGGCTGCGCGCCAACACGGCGTGGTGAGCCGGGCGCAGCTTCGGGAGGCCGGGATCCCGGTGCACGCCGTCGACCACCGCGTGAAGATCGGGGACCTTCGGCCGGTCCAGCGGGGCGTCTACCAGGTCGGAGCGCTGGCGACCCCGCGCGCGTCCGAGATGGCCGCAGTGCTGGCTTGCGGTGCCGGCGCGGCCGTGAGCCATGGGAGCGCCGCCCGCCTATGGGGCTTGCTGCGCGCGCGGAGGACACGCTCCCCGGTGGACGTGACCGTCCCGCGCCACCGGCGCCGCCGGCCGGGCGTCCGCGTCCACTGCGCCGGCGATCTCATGCCGGCGGACGTCACCCGACTCGACGCGATCCCGATAACAACGCCGGCCCGGACGATCCTCGATCTCGCCGGCGAGGTCGACACACGGGCGCTAGAGCAGGTGGTCGCCCGGGCCGACCGGGAGGGGCTCGCCACGCATTCCGAACTGTCGTCCTTGTCCGGCCGGTGCCCCCGACGCGAGGGCCCACGCCGGCTGGCTGTGCTTCTGGCCGGTGCGGACGGTCCCGCCCTGACCCGCTCGGAGGCGGAGGAGCGTTTCCTCGCGCTCATCCGGAAAGCCCGCCTCCCCTCGCCGGAGAGCAATATCCGGATCGTAGGGCACGAGGTCGACTTCCTGTGGCGCGGTCCAGGTGTCGTGGTCGAGGTGGACGGATTCCGATTCCACTCCTGCCGCAGCAGCTTCGAAGCGGACCGGCGTCGGGATGCGGATCTGTCCGCCGCGGGGCTCCGCGTGCTGCGGGTGACGTGGCGTCAGATCCTGGAGGAGGGCGAAGCCACCCTGGTAAGGATTGCCCAGATGATCGCGATGTCGCTGTCACCCGCCGACTTCCTGGCTTCCGTTTCGACCGACACCGTCCGGTAAGGGTGCTGCCGGTCGCCTCGTCCCCGGCGCTGGGTGCTGCCGGTCGCCTCGTCCCCGGGCGCTGGGCGCTGCCGGTCGCCTCGTCCCGGGCGCTGGGCGAGCTGCTCGTCCCCGTTACCCAGGGCCGCCGATCCCCACCTGCTCAGTCGTCGCTCCTTGCCGCCTAATCAGCCTCAGGGGCGGGGAACAACAGCACGGGTACCCGGCTGGTGCGGACGACTTTGTCGGCTGTGCTGCCCAGGAGCATGCGGGTCATTCCCGTGCGCGCGTGCGTCGCCATGGCGATCAGGTCGCAGTCGCCGTCTTCCACCTCGGCAACGATACCCTGGATCGGCTGCGCCACCACTACCGCCGCGGTGTCCACGCGTAGACCGCGCGCCTGTAGGGGATCGGCGTGCCGGACGAGGTATTCCTCGGCGCTTTTCCGCGCACTGTCAGTGTATTCTTCATTGATCTGCACCGCGTTCGGCAGATACGGGCTGTTGAACTGGATCGGATAGGGCACGACGCGCACCAGGCGATAGGCGGCATCGAAGAGCCCACCGAACTCGACGGCGGGGTCGATCATGCTCTCGGATAGAGCAAAGCCATCGAGGGGGATGAGCATTCGGCGGAAGCTCACATCGGTCGCGGGGTCCCGTGCCTCTCCCTCTTCTGGCCGCACGAGGAGCACGGGACGTCCGGCGCGATGCAGGAACGCGTTCGCCACGCTCCCGAGCCAGGCGCGCGACAGCGCTCCGCGCCCGTGTGTGGCCATCACGACCAGGTCCACGGAGCGCCGTTCGACTTCCTGCCCCAGCAGGTCCGCGACGTGCCCGGACAGGAGTCCCACCGTGACGTCGCCTCCCGCGAGAGGCACTACCCGCTCACGCGTGTTCTCGAGGTACGTACGGCCCCATTCTTCCGCCGCGTGTTCCCAGTCGTCGTACGCGAATGAAGGAAGGGGCTCCATGACCGTCACGAGGTGCACGGACGCACCCGCTCTGCGGCTGATGGAAAGGGCGACGGAAAGCGCGGACTCGGCGAAGCGCGAGCCGTCCAGGGGCACCATGATCTGCTGGTACATGGGATTCTCCTTTGCTGTGGCAAGCCCGAAAACGCGGCGACGGCCGTACGCGCTGAATCCGCGCCGGCTGCGACGCTCCTCTCTGAAATACTCCGTCGATCAAGCTACGCGCGTCGTTCCGGCGCCGAATTCCTCTTGTAGCTCCGGCCTGGGCCTGGGCGGAATGACCACGCGAAGTCGGGTGCCTCTGTGGGCATCCGATTCCAGGGAAAGCTCACCATGAACATAACCCGCACGCTCGCGCATCCCGGAAATTCCCAAACTCTTTTCGGTGTGGATGAGCGCCTCCCCAAGGTCGAATCCCTGGCCGTCGTCCACGATTTCAGCGACCACCGATTCCCCTTCACGAGTGAACGTGACGGAGACGGAGTCCGCACCCGCGTGCATCACGGCATTGCGTAGTCCTTCCTGGATGATGCGGAAGAGCGCGAGTTCCGATTCCCTCGACATCGGAGGAATGTCTCCTTCGAAACGGATTTCGATGGGCCGGCCCTCCACGAGCGAGCGGGCGTGAGCCTCGAGTGCGGCGCGCACCCCCAGCTCGTCCAACTCAGGGGGGCGGAGTCGTCTCGCGATACCTCGGATCTCTTCGAGGGCGCTGACCACCCCTTCACGGATTTCAACGATGGCTCCGTCCGCGTCACCCGATGGATGACGTTCGGTGATTCTCAGCCGCACGAGAACACCCGCCAGGGTCTGCGCCGTCCCGGAGTACAACTCGTGCGCGATGCGCTGGCGTTCCCGTTCCTCGGACTGGAGCACCCGTCTGGCCAACTCCAGCCGTCGGATGCGACTTGCCGAGAGCGAGTCCAGCATGTCGTTGAAGACGGCGGTCGTTCTCCTCAGGCGTCGATCCGCGAGCGGCGAGGCTGGAACGCGGGCATCGAATGCTCCACGGGCGACCCGGCCGGCGGTTCTTTCGAGCGCTTCGAGGGGAGATAGCGCGAGCCGGATGAGGACTGCGTTGACGACAACGGAGGCGAAGATGACCGTCACGACCGCGCCGACCGTCATCGCGGTCAATTCGCCCGAAGACACCTGTGTCGCATCGGCGGCGACACGTGCGCTGACGAGGGCGGCGACCGCGACGAGCACGAGGTTGGCCAGGACGATCTTCCAGAAGAGCGGTAGCCCAAGGAACCGGGTCAGGGTCGCAGGACCGGAGAACCGCGCGACGTCGCCTCCCACCGTATCGGGGTCGACCGAGGTGTCGACCGAGGCGGACGTCGTGTTGAGGGTCACGTCTTTCTTCCGGGACGGCGAGGGTGGGCGGGACCCGGGTGGATCAGGCCGTTCGGGCCAATGCGAGTTCCTGGCGGACTGCTGGAGCTCGCGAGAGTCCCCGACTCGTATACATTCTCGTGTCCGTCGGGTTTCGCGCTGTCAGGAACTTCGCGTTGCGCAGCGTGGGGAATACCCTGTCGCGCTGTGGGGCTTCTCCCTACGGACCGCAGCATCTTCCCGGATGGAGGAGGAGTCGTGAACGGGTGCTGAGCGAATCGGAGTACCGGGCCGTTTTCGAGGCGTCGCCGGATGGGATTCTGATCGTCGACGCGAAGGGCGTCATCCGCGACCTGAATCCTCAAGTCGAGGCAGTTTTCGGATACGCCCGGGACGAACTGGTCGGCGAACCGGTCGAAATACTCATGTCCGATGCGTTGCGGGCAGTCCACGAGCATCATCGAGAGCGTTATGCCGAGAATCCGCACCGGCGCCCCATGGGCACGGACCTGGTGTTGCGCGCCCAGCGCCGTGACCGGTCCATATTTCCGGTCGAGATCAGCCTCAGTCCCTGGAACTCAGGTGATGGATTGCGGGTCATCTGCTCCATCCGCGACATCACCGACCGCGAGCGCCGGCGGGGCTTCTCGGAGGGAGCGCTGCGCTCTGTCGAGGAGGAGCGCCAGCGCATCGCGCGCGAGTTACACGACGACACTGCGCAGCGTCTCGCCACGCTGATGCTCCGGGTCCGACTGCTCGGGCTCGAAGTCGACCCCGAGCGGCGGCAGTCGGCGATCGAGGACCTACGCGAGCAGATCCTGCAGGCGGTCGAGGGGGTGAAGCGCATCGCCCGTGGGCTGCGCCCCCCCGAACTCGAGGAGGTGGGGCTGGAGATGGCGCTTCTGGCACACCTTCGGAACCTGCGGGAGCAGACCGGTTTCGAGGTCGAGATGAAGCTGGATTCGGTGGACCACCTGCTCACCGAGGAGTCCAAGCTGGCCATGTACCGGATCGTGCAGGAGTCGCTGAGCAATGCCGTCCGCCACTCGGGCGCCGTGCGGGCCCGCTTGACGCTGGGCGCCGACGACGGGATCGTCTTCGCGGAAGTCCAGGACGACGGGCGCGGATTCAAGTCGGATCAGGCTGCGGAGGGCGGCGGCGGGCTCGGGCTGGTCGGAATGCAGGAACGGGCCGTGATGGTCGGCGGCCGCGTGACGGTGGACAGTGTGCCCGGCGAGGGAACGCGCGTCCGAATCGATTTTCCCACGTCGGTGGCGGAGGAAGGGAATGGCTGAAGGCACCAGGATCCTGCTCGTTGACGACCACGCGATGTTTCGCGCGGGGATGAAGGCGCTCCTCGAGCCGGAAGGTCGTTTGCAGGTGGTTGGCGAGGCATCCTCGGGCGACGAGGCCGTGGATCGTGTCCGGGACCTGAAGCCAGACGTGGTGGTCATGGACCTGTCGATGCCGGGCTCGAATGGGCTCGAGGCCACCCGCCGGATCGCGGCGCTCGATCTGGACACGAAAGTGCTCGTGTTGACCATGCACGCCGAGGAGGAGTACCTCGTGCCCGTGGTGGAAGCCGGAGCGAGCGGATATCTGACCAAGACGAGTGCGGACACGGACCTGATCGAAGCGATCGAGATCGTCGCGCGCGGCCAGGTCTACCTGCCGCCCAAGGCCACCACGCTCCTGCTCCAGCGCTATAAGGCGGCGGAGTCCGAGGAGGGAGTCGGTCTGCACGATCTGAGCACCCGGGAGCGGGAGGTGCTCGCGCTGACGGCCGAGGGGTTCAGTTCGCGGGAGATCGGCAAGAAGCTCTTCATCAGCCCGAAGACGGTCGACACCTACCGGTCACGCATCATGGACAAGCTCGGGCTGAACCATCGCTCCGAATTGGTGCGCTTCGCACTGAGGGTCGGTTTGCTCAAGGAGATGTGAGTCCGCGCCCGGCCACGGACGCGAGCAGCCCGCGCGAGCATCCCGCGCTAAAAGGCCATCCGCAACCGCAGCACGACATCGCGTCCCGGGTTGAGCGCGAAGCGTTTGTACCGGCTCAGGAAGTCCTTGTACTCGACCGACATCAGGTTACGCACCTGAAGGTCCACCGACGACTCCCGACCCATCCACGTACCCCGCACGCCGGCGTGCGCGTTGATGAGCGAGTAGGCATCGACGTCGTAGTCGAGCGGGTTGAGTCGAGCAGGCGCGGCCACGTACTCCACTTCGCCTCCCACGTATGCCCATGATTCCGAAGACGGCCAAGCACCGTGCACCTCGGCGCCGCCCACGGCGCGCACCGGCGGCATGAGCGGCAGCGGCTCGTCGCGCGCCTGGTTCTGGCCGTAGACGTAGTCGCCGCGCCCCGTCACGCTGAGCATTGGCGTTACCTCGATTTGCACCGAGCCTTCGGCGCCGTGCAGGACCGCCTCCGCCTGCTGGTACCGGTACACCTGGTATCCGTCACGCACCTCGGCGGTCGGCTGGATGTAGAGGAAGTCGGTGAAGTTGTTCTGATACGTCGACACCTCGAGATGCAGGCGGTCGACCCGCACGCGCAGGCCCGCGTCCAGATTCAGCGACGTTTCCGCCTCCAGGTCGCCGCGGCCGATCTCGTACCGGCCCTCACCGAGGCGCGGCCCTTCGGCGTACAGCTCGAAGAGCGTCGGCGCGCGCCAGGCGGTGCCGACATTGCCGGTCAGCGTGAGCCCGTCCAGGAGGTCCCACGCGGCGCCCGCGCTCCAGGTGAGCGCCTTGAAGCTCCGCGAGGTCTGGCCGTCGGCACCGATGTTCACCACGTCCGCCCGTGCGCCGCCGAGCAGGGTGACGGGGCCGGTCTCGTAGCGCTCGAGTACGAAGGCGCCGGCCGCGTTGTTGCTCGCACCTGGGATGATCTCGAGGGCGCCACTGGTCGCGCTGCTCTGGAGCTTCCCCGTCGCGCCGATGGTGCCCGCGCTGCCCGGGATGAGTGCGTGGTGCAGGAGCACCTCGCCCAGGCCCGTCGACAAGGTGAGGTTGAACGCCTCCACCTCGGTCTTGGGCTGGTGGGGGTCCGCGTTGGGCAGGTCCTCCATCTCAATGATGTTGTGCCGCTGCGCCTGGACGCGCGTCTCGAGACGCGTGGCTCCGCCCAGCGGGAAGTTTCCGAGCAGTTGCAGGCGGTCGTCCATGAGCTTGCGTTCCGGACCCCCCTCCTCCTCCATGCCCGCGTCGCCCCCGGGCGGCGCGTCTTCCTCCAGAAGCTTGAACTCGCCCCCGTTGTGCACGACGCGGGCGGTGAACGTGCCCCACGTGCCACGGCGCACGAGCGCGCCTTCCGCGTTCACCGCCCCGAATCCCGTATTCTCCAACTCGGCGAGCGGCGTGTGCAGGGCCTCGGCGACGCGTCCGTTGCCCATCACGCGCCATCCCCACGGGCCGCTTGCCCCCTCGGCACGGAGCACGGCGCCCGTCTCCTTATTGTTTGACGCGAACGACAACTCGGCGTCGGTTTTCGTGAAGCCGGCGCCTCCAGAGGCGTCGGGCAACGGGCGCGGGACGATGTTCACCACGCCACCGACCGCGTCCGCTCCGTAGAGCACGGATGCCGGACCCCGGATGACCTCGATGCGGTCCGCCATCGCGGCGTCCACCGCCGGGCCGTCCTCATCGCTCCAGGAGTAGTCCTCGAGGCGCATGCCCTGGGACAGGACCAGCACGCGTGCGCCCGAGAGGCCGCGGATGATCGGCTTCCCGATCTCCTGACCCGTGCTCAGGTTCCGGACGCCGGGCAGCTTTTCGATGGTGCGCGCGAGCGATTCGCTCCTGTCTCGGGCGAGGTCCTGGGCGTCCAGCACCGACGTGGGTAGCGGCGAGGCCTGTGGATTGAGCGGACTGCGCGCGATGGTCACGTTGACCGGGTCGAGCGGGAAGGCCGCGGCCGCGAGCGTGACCCGGAGCGACGCGGCGCTCGGAACCGTCACGCTGATGACGGCGGTGCGGAAGCCGAAACGGCTCACCTGCAGGGTATACGCCCCGTCCGCCACAGAGGTCAGGGAGAAGCGCCCTTCAGCGTCGGTGGAGATCGCGCGGTCCATCTCCACGAGCAGAACCCGCGCATCCTCGATCGGCGTGCCCGACTCCGAGATCACTGCGCCCGTCAGGCGCTGCTGGGCGGCGAGCGGGGCCGCTGCCAGGCTGGCGAACGCCGGGCTGAAGAGCGCCAGCCCGAAGTGCGCGAGGCCGAAGAGCCTTAGGCCGAAGTGCGCGAGGCGTCGGACGGCGCGCACCGCGGGCGGGGTCCCGCGCATGGTCCAAGGGGTCGGAACGGTCATAGGGCGGCTTCCTTTGCTCGCTCAGTCACAACGTGAATCACGCTTGGTCAGCGAGGATCGATGTCCGCATAGACGCTCGTGTGGCCCTGGTGGTCGAACGAGAGGACCTGGTACGGCTTGGCGTTAGGCCCCTCCATGCCGGGGGAGCCCTCGACCATGCCCGGGACGGACAGCCCGGCAATGTCCGGCCGCTCAGCGAGCATCCGCTCGATCACTTCGGCCGGGACGTGTCCCTCGACCACATAGCCGTCGATCAGGGCCGTGTGGCACGACGCGAGCGCCGCGGTCACGCCGGCGTCACGCTTGATCGAGGCCATGTCGGCGGT
>JBBSOM010000087.1:0-8171 GCA_038259715.1 Longimicrobiales bacterium | reverse complement strand
ATCTGGATCACGCCGTTCGAGGCCTCGGTACCATAGAGTGTGGCCGCGGCCGCACCCTTGAGGATCTCGACGCGCTCGATGGACTCGGGGTTGATGTCGTCCAGGCGGGACGGGCTGCCGCCGCCCTGATCTAGGCCGCCCATGCCCCCGCCGTTGTCCACGCGGACCCCGTCCACGATGATGATCGGCTGATTGCTCTGGGAGAGCGAGGAGCCGCCACGGATGCGGATGTTCATGCCCTCACCGGCGACGCCGCCCGTGGGCACCGCGACCACGCCGGGCTCCCGCCCCTGCAGGACTTCCGACATGCTCGACACCGATGCGCTCTCGATGTCCGCTGTCTTGATGGACGCCACCGTGTTGCCGAGCTTCTTCACCTGCGTCGCCTGCCCGGTACCGGTGACCACCACTTCGTCCAGCTCCACGGCCGACAGGCTCATCGTGAAGTCGAGGCGCGTGGTGCCGCCCGCTGTCACCGTCGCGGTCTGGGTCGACTTTCTGTACCCGATGCCCTGGACGGTGACCTCGACCTGCCCGGCGGCCACACCTACCAACTGATACTTACCGGCGGCATCCGTCAGGGCGCCCTGACTGCTTCCGGACAGGAAGACCTGGATGGTGCTCACGGGCTGACCCGAGCCGGCCTGGAGCACCACCCCCTGGATGGTGCCCGTGGCTTGCGCACTCGCCGGAGCAACACTCACTCCCAGCAGAGCGAGCACGCCCAGGGTAACGAGAACTAAAGGACTGTAGCGAAAAGCCATGCGCTCCCCCTTGGAAACTTGTTCGATCATGGAAAAGGTCTAATAGTACCGGCCCCACCATGTCAACCGGCCGAACCATCGTCGCTCCGGGGCCGGCGAGGGGTCGCGTGGCGCAAGTGCCCAAACGACGCTCAGAAGCCGAGCGCGAACACCCAGTAGTTCTCGTTCAGGAAGGCGTTCCGCGTATAGGCCGCTGAGACGTGCGGCTCGAAAGCGCCGAGCGAGATCGAGCGGGTGGCCCGGACCATGAAGTTCGTGAGCCCCGCATCGGCACCATAGTAGTTCGGGCTGTCCCCGAGCAGGAAGCCGACCGCTCCGTCCAGGTCGAACAGCGTCGGCACGGAGAACTCGCTGCTGACGGCAGCGTAGAGCGCGTGGTCCGGATCGTTGTAGGCGTTCCAGCCCACCATGAACGTCAGCGGGAGCGCAGCGGGTGTGAACTCGGCGCCGATCTCCAGCATGTGTCCGCCCGTGGCCTCCCCATCGACGACGCCACCGAAGTTGGTGAACGATCCCGCGTCGCCCTGGAGGTACGGATAGTAGTAGTCGGTGAGCGTCAGCCCAAACGCACCGGCGGTCGCGTCCCTGGACCATGAGACGTAGCTGTCGATCTCGTTGACGTCGCCCTCGAGCGGCCACGAACTCCACACGCCCGCGGAAAAGCCTCCGTGCTCGACGTGGATGTCCGGCTGGACGCTGGGATGATCGTGTAGACGCAACCCCCTCCACACGTACTGCGAAACGATGTCCCCGGAAACGCCGAACGACCAACCGGCGGGCGCGTCCTCCTGGGCAGCGCCTCCACTCGCGAACAGAAGCGTGACCAGAGCTGTGAGCGGTCCCACGCGTGCGGCTGAACTACGGTGCATCCAATGGATCATGACGAGGCCTTGTCAGAGGTGGGGGCGACGGTCCGGATCAGGAGGATTTCGCCTGAGTAGCGCTGGGGAAACGAAAGGGGGATCTCCCTGGCGGCTTGCTCGGCCGAGAGGTCCTTGAACAGAGAGAGGGAGCCGGAAAGCGCTTCCATCTGTTCCGCGTGAAACGAGTGCAGAACCTGGTAGCCGCCCTTGTCCAACGGCGTCCCGGTGCCCGCGAGGACCCGGGTATCCGGGGGCCCCGGAAGGGTCCGATCGAACCACGCGACCTGGAATGACGACAAGCTGAACATCTTCGCGAGTGATGCCGGGGCATCCTCGGGCTTCTCGTGTCGAAGCCCCTGTCCCATGGCCCGGTTCACTGTCGCCGCTGCTACGGCCAGGTCGAGTCCATCTCCGTCGGCGACCTCGCCGACCCAGAACACGGCCTGGTCGGACGTCTCCACCCACCCGTGGAAACCGCCTGGCGAGATCTTGCCGATCTCGCTCACACCCACGGACCACCCCCGCGGGAGGGGCCCATCGACGAGACGCGCCTCGCGGTACGCGGTCGGTAGGCCTTGACCGAGTTGGAACGGGTCGCCGAGAAGGAGGGTGCGGCGGCCTCTCGACAATACGTCGGACAAAATGCTGGCCATGGTACCCAGGGTGTTGGAGAGGTCCTGCACCTCCTTCACGCCGGAGACTTCGACCTGCACACGGTACTCGCCCGACGCGACCGTCGCGCCATACCGGCCGAGTTCACGCACCTGGTGACCGATTCTCATCGACAGGAAAAGCGCGGCCGAGATGCCGATCCCGGTAGCCAGGAGCACCAGCAGGAGGAAATCGCGTCGAAGATCGTGCGTGACCGACGCCAACCGACTCGCGTCGATCACCACGGCGACCGCTCCGCGGGGTTCGGCTCCGCCGCCGGCATCATAGATCGGCGCGGCGGCGACCATCGCCTCGGGGTAAGGGCCCCAGGCGCCCGGCGCTCCGATCACCGCATGGGTGCGGAGAGCCTTCACGCGGTCCTTCCACAGTCCGTCGTCGAGCGCCGCCGCGGCACTGTCACGGTGCCAGTCGAGCACGGACGCCCCTTTGATTCTCGAGTAGACGATGATGGACTCCACCTGACCGGAGCGCGCAACCTCGTTCAGGTTGTCCCCGATGCGGCGGGCCACGGCCGTGTCGCCTGCCGTGAGCCGGTTCACCGCGTCGGCCCCCGTCATCTCCGCCACGGTCACGGCCACCGCGGTCGATTCTTCCTGGAGGCCCCACAGGATCTCCACCCGGCCGGCGCGGTCCGCTAGAAACCCCACCGCCAACCCCAGGATCAGGAAGATCGGCGGGATGACCAGCAGATTCTGGAGGCGGATGGTCATGCGGGCGCCCTCGCTTCCCGCCATGCTTCGAGCAGCTTGACAAGGAAGGGTGGATACTCGTTGACCAGCGTGAAGAAGTGCGCGCGGCCCAGGAGAAGGCACGTCGCCCCTTCCCCCGGGTCTGCGGTAAGGGTCGAGTCGAGTGGTTGACCTGTGAGGAGGGACGTCGCTCCGAACACGGAGAGCATGGGCCCTGAGTGGTCGTCGAGAATCCGCCCCTCGGCGATCAGAAAGAGATTTTTGAGAGGTCGACCCGGACGGGCCAACACCTCACCGGGCTCGTACGCCCGCACATGGCAGACGCCCGCGATCGAGCCGATCTCGCTGTCGTAGAGGCGCGCGAATGCATGCGCTCCCCGCAGAAGGAAAATCCGGTCGGCAAGCGTCATGGTCGCGCTCACGCCTCTATCCCCATCACCTGGATCAGCAACTGCTTTTTCGCGTCGGAATCAGGGCCTGGGATACCGGATTTCGCAAAGACGGCGAGTTCCGTGCCGGGGGGCACGACGAAGGCCCCGCCCCCTGAAAGCGAGACGGGCGCATCGTCTTTCCCGGGCGTACGCAGCACGCCGTGGACCGCGGCCGCACGGGATGCGACCACGCTTCGGGTCGGGCCGTCGATTACGAGAAAGCCACCCCGGTCGGGATCCCGGAAACGCTCCAACCGATCCACCATCTCCTCAGGGGATGGGGTCGTCGCGCGCATCAGGTGCCGGGCCAGGAGCGAAAACTCCTCGTGCTCCGCGAGCGCCGTGAGAGGGGTCTCGCGGTCCGGACGAACCCGAACCAGGATCAACGCTCGACCGGGTACACCCACAACCACGAGGTCCGCAGGAACATCATCGGCGTCCGGGTCACTCCAATACGGCGCCACCACCCCTGCCGGCAGGGACGCGTCTGCCGATCGTCGAGAGGCGAGTTCACGTACGAGATGGCGTCGCGTACGCATGGCTTCCACGCGCCGGGTCTCTTCCCGCAGTTCGTTGACCGAGGACGTCAGCGTTTTCGTCATCTCGTTGAAGGACGTCGTCAATGCAGCCAGATCCCGAAGGCGCGGCAAATCCAGCGGCTTGCCTGCGCGCCCTGCCGCCACTCTGCTCGCCCCTTCCTGGACCGCGGCCAGCGGGCCGGTCAGTCGCAGGGAGATCGCGACGGAACCGAGCCCCCCCAGGAAGAGAATCACGACCGTCACGAGGCCCACCTTGGCCAGCGCGATCTGCGTCCGATCCTGGATGGTGGCGACGGAGATGTCCGTGCCGACCATGCCCACCGGGTCGCCGCGAGCACCGAAGATCGGCGCGAAGGTGGACTTGAGCAGACCCCACTCCTCCGATGGTTCGATTTTCGAGGAGTACACGAGCCCGCGGTCCTCGAGGTCGGCCAGACCCCGGATGTCGGCTTCGGTCTCGAGGGCCTCGCGCGTGCCGATCGGTGAGTGGTCCTCGCCCATCGGCGTACTGTCCAGGATGTATTGGATCGAGTCGCCCGGAACGAGGTTCTGTGTATACAGATACGTGAGGCTCAGCTTGGACCTGATCCTGCGCATCGGCTCGACGTACCGCAGGTAGTCGGGACTCGCCTCGTCGCGATACCCTCGTCGGAACTGTTTCACCTCGAAGGTGCGCTCCTCGGGAGCGATACCGATGAGTCTCGTTCCGGCCGCGAACAGCGTCGGCACGAGCGGGCTGCCGGCCAGCGCGCGAACGTCCGACAACAGCCCTGGATCCGACGCTCCGTCGCCGGGCTCGAGGGCACCGACTTCCCGCACCGGAGCACCCGCGCTGTCGGCCTTCACGAGCGTCCCGTCGGCCTTCAGCGCGTACAGCACGCCGGTGTGCGGGGCCAGGGTGACCGAGAGCGCGTCAACGTCCTGCGTCCAGAGCACGGGGAACGTGTCTTTCGCGGAGTCGAGCCGGTACCCCCGCAGACCCCACGGGCCGACGGCCACGAGGCGCGTCCCCGTCGAGTCGACCGCGAAGCTGAAAGTGCCCGGGTCGATGTGGCCGAGCGGCGAGCGCGACTTCCTCAACGTGCGGACGGCCTTCGGCCACGCGGCCTCAGCGGGCGGGAGGCCTGTCGTGCGCCCCGCCGGAGCAACAATCGTGCAGCCTGCGGAGCCGACCGTGTCGGAGCCCCCGCTCCTGCCCTTGCTGGAGCAGGTCCAGATCGAGGGCGCCGAGGTCCTGCCGGAAGTGCTTCAGACCTTGGAGCAGATCGATATCAGCCTGGGCTCACTCGACTTGGCGGCCCTGTCCCTCGAGCCGGCTCCGTCAGCCATACCCGGCATCTCCGGCGCGATGTCGGAGGCTTCGGCATCGGTCACCGCGGCTCTGGACGCCCTGTGAAGTTCCCGACCCGCACCCAGACCTCGCTGACCGAGGGAAGCGCCAAGGTGGTGGCCGCCGTCCAGGAGGCCTCGGCCGCGCTGAGCAGCCAGGTCCCGGACGGCGTCGCGGAGGCTTCGCACACGATCGACTCGATCATCGAGCAGACGCAGAAGATCGTGAGCGAAGTCGGAACCCTCCCCGCGAAGGTCGACCCAGGTGCGGCGGTTGCGCGGCTCACCACCGCGCTGAGCACCCTCCAGGCCGACCTGCTGGGCGTCGCCACGACGTTGATGCAGGTACCCTCCGGTCTCCAGACGGCGGCCCGAAGGCTGGCCCCGCTGCCGGACGACGTGAACACGGTCGTGGTCTTCGCGACCGCACTGCCGCCCCGGCTCACCGCCATCCGACCGGACTTCACACCCTTTCCGACGCGACTCGAACAAGCGGCTGCCGGCGCGGTCGCCATCGGAAGGAGTGCCTCCTCGCTTCACGAACGGGTGACCCGGGCGTTCGCGGCCAACCCCGACGGTCCACCCTCGACCGACACCGTCGAGCGCCTGCGTGCCTCCATCACCGAGATGCGCACGAGCCTCACCACGGACAGCGGAAAGGTGAAGGGTGAGCTCGAAGCCACCGGCACGAGCGTGTCCGACGTCGTCAGCGGCGTTCGGACGCAGGTGGACGGGATCCTCAGGGAGGCCCACGACGTCGTCGGCGGCGTCATCGACCGCGTCAACGGCGCTCTCGGGCAGGCGACCGGCCTCATCCTCCCGCTCCTCGCGAGCCTCGAAGCGGGCGAGCGCCGTACACGCGAGATCGTCGAGGCGGTGACCGAGCCCATCACGCATGTCGAGAAGACCTTCGACGGCATCGCGGAGCAGGTCGAGGCGGTTGGACAGGTCATAGACACGATCCTGACCGGGATCGACGCGGAGATCGACCGGCTCAAAGGCGTGATGGACGCGCTCCGGAAGGTTCTGGAGGAGTGCGTTGTGCCCGTGGACGCATGCGTTGCGGATCTCGACGACATCCTCGGGACGCTCATCGGGGAAATCGACAACATCGAGACGATGCTGCGGGATCTGCCGGCCCGGTTCGATCCCGTGGTCGCCAGGATCGATCAGGCCATTCAGGTCGTGAAGGATGTTCGGGACCGTATCCCGCCCTTCGTGTCGGACGCGCTGGCCGCGCTCGACCAGGCCGACCTGGAACTGAACCAGACCGATGCGAGGTGCGACAACGCGATCGCCGTATGCACCCGGTACATTCCTCGCGCACCGGCACTGGTGGCAGCCCGGGCGCTGTTCTTGGGCGTAAAGGCCGGCATCCCCGGCATCAAGGCATCCATCGTCTCCGCGCGGGGGAGCATCGAGGCGGCAGGGACCATGGCCACCACGCTGCTCGACCAGGCTCTCGCGACGATCGATGGACTTCGAGCCGGACTCGACGCGGCCATGCAGAAGGTGCGCGACGCCATCCAGAAGGTCATCGACGCGCTGGAACAGGTCCGCGCCGCGCTCGAGCAGGCGCGCGCACGGATGGGTGAAGTCGCCGGGCAGATGCACGTTGCACTCGATCGGGTAAAGAACAAGCCGGACGAGCTGTTGGAGGCGGTGCGCGCGGCCAAAGACGACTTCGTCACCGACGTCGGCCCGCGACAGAAGGCCGACACCGTGCGGGATCAGGTAATCGAGGTGAAGACCACCACACTCGGCCGCGTGCGAGAGCCCATCCAGGCGCACGAGACGATGCTGACCGGGCGCATCTCAGAAGCCCGGGCGCTCATTCAGTCGGCGTTGGACAAGGTCAACGCTGTGGTGCCACAGGTTCGGGACCAGATCATGGAGGTCCGCGACAAGGCCACCAGGCCCGCCGAACTTCTCATCGACCTGGCAAAGCGAGCGGAGAGCACGCTGTCGTCGCAGATCGCTTCGATGACTTCGTTGATCGAAGGACAGATGCAGGCGGCCGACGTCATGCTCGGCGAGCAGTTGAAGAAGCTCGAAACCGGGAACCGCACCCTGGCGGCGATTTCGACGCCGGAGTCCCTGGCCGACCGAGCTGAACTGCTCAACACCTTCGCCGAAGAGGCCGCCGAGGCCGTCCGTGTCCACACGTCGGATCTGGACGCATGGGAGAAGGACAGCCAGAGCCTCGCCTCGTCACTCGAGGACGACGGCAGGGCGATGTCCGGCGTCGCCTCGGGTGCGCAGGGTGAGTTCGCGTCCCTCGTCGACCCCACGAGTGTCCCGGTCGGGGATAGCGGAGTGCAGGCCGGTGGACAGGCGATGGCGTCGGACCTGGCGGGCGTACGACGGAGCGCGGAGCGGTTGGCAAAGGATGCCCAGGAAGCGGCCGTCGAGCCTCAGAAGAAGCTGGCCGCGTCCAAACAGTCGATGGACACCATGCTCGAGGACGCCCTCGCGGCCGTCGGACCCGTGGGAGCGGCGGTCAACGAGGTGAACGAGGGTTCGGCGGCGAAACTCGCGCACGTCGAGGCGCAGGCAGATGCCATGAAGGTACAGGTTGAAAGCTCGACTCGGGACATGAACGAGCGGACGGCGCGAGCCCACGAGGAAGCGATCGCCCGACGTGATCAGGTCACAAGAGCCGTCCAGGACGCCCGAGCCCTCGTCGACGTGGTGAACGCCGAGACCCAGGCCGCCCGCGCCGACGTGGTCAGCGCCGAGTCCATCGTCAATGCCGAGGTATTGAGGAACGGCGGGAAGGCGGTAGCGCGCGGGGAGGCTGCCGTCGCGGGGGCCGGGGCCGGCGAGGATGCAGAGGGAGCCCCCGCCGCCGCGCCGGGAAGCCCCTGCTGCTGGACGATCTGCT
>JBBSOM010000086.1:0-8186 GCA_038259715.1 Longimicrobiales bacterium | reverse complement strand
GGCATTGAATATGTCCACCGATGCTTCATACCGTTTCGAGCGCGGCGTGGACCCGGACGACATGCGCGACGCGATCGAGCGCGCGGTCAACCTGATCCTCGCGACCGCCGGTGGCGCCGTTGAGGGGTCGGGGCTGGACGTGAACCCTCGTCCGTTTTCTCCATCGATCATCCCCCTGCGCCTGGCACGGATCGAGCGGGTTCTGGGGATCGCTTTCGATGCCGCGACGGTGCGCCGCTACCTCGTGCCGCTCGGCTTCAGTATCGAATCGGAGGCGGCGGACGTGCTGCAGGTGCGGGTGCCGGGATTCCGGAGTTGGGACGTGACGCGCGAGATCGATCTCATCGAGGAGGTCGCCCGCACCCATGGATACGATGCGTTCCCTGCGGAGTTGGGACCGTACCGGCCGAACACCGTGCCGGATCATCCCATGTTCCAGCTCGAGGACGAGCTCCGCCGGCTGCTCGCCGCCCGCGGCCTCTACGAGGCGCAGACGCCCGCGTTCGTGCCGGAGCGGGAAGGGGATGTGCGCGTCGCCAATCCCCTGAATACCCTGGAGCCCTACGTTCGTAGGGCCGTTCTTCCGTCGCTCCTTCGCCGCGTCGAGTACAACTGGGGTCGGGGCGCGCGCGACGTGCGCCTCTTCGAGATCGGCACCTCGTTCCGCAAGCAGGGGTCGGGCGAACCGCCGCGCGAGGAAAACCACGTGGCGGCGGTGCTCACCGGCCGGCGGGAACCGACGCACTGGTCCGTGCCCGAGGAGGTCTTCTCGGTTTGGGACGTGAAGGCATTGGCCGAGGACATCTCGAACCGTGTCTACCGGGGCGGTGCGACCGTGATCCCGGCGCAAGACGCGGGCGACGCGGCCGGACCGTGGGACCCGTCGGCCTGCTTTGTGGTGCGCGACGCGGAGGGCGCCGAAGTCGGTCGGGCGGGTCGGGTACGAGACGACGCCGTCGACGCGCCCGTGTGGGCCGATGACGTATGGGGGGTCGAGCTGACGTTGCCGGCCGACGTGCCGTCGGAACCGGTCCGGGTCTTCGAGCGGCTCCCGCAACACCCCGCGGCGGAGCGGGACCTCGCGCTTCTGGTGCCGGACGGTGTGCCGGCGGCCTCCGTCCTCGAGGCCATCCGGGCGCGCGGGGGCGAGTTGCTCGAGCAGGCGGCACTTTTCGATCACTACCGGGGAGAAGGCGTTGCGACCGGCCAGCGCTCCGTGGCCTACCGCTTGCGTTTCCGGGCGCCGGAGCGGACCCTGAAGGACAAGGAAGTGGATCGAGCGGTGGAGGGGATCGTGGGGCGCCTCAAGGAGGAGTTGGGTGTCGAACTCCGAGGATAACGGAGAGCAGCCGGAACGAGCCGCGTTCCAGAAGCTCGAACAGGCGGTCGGCTCCCTCATGGAACGCGTGGGCCGCACCCGCGAGCGCGCGCTGGCGGCCGAGTCCAGGAGCCTGGAGCTCGACACGCTTCTGGCGCGCTTTACCGAGGACGGGGACGCGGCCGGCCAACTGCTGGACCGCCTGCACGAGCTGGAGGCCGAGAATGGCGACTTGCGGGACCGTCTGAGCCGAGGCCGAGAAGGCGTCGAACGCCTTCTCGCTCGCATCCGCTTTCTGGAGGGACAGCGATGAGCGACAGGGCTTCCGTCACGGTTCGCATCGCCGGCGAGGAGCACACCATCCGCGCCAACGCCGAACCGGCGTACACCCGGCGGTGCGCGCAACTGGTCGACGAGCGCATCCGGGAGATCCGATCGAAATCCGGCCTCATCGAGGGTCACAAGGCGGCGATCCTCGCCGCCCTGTCGATCGCGGACGAGTACCTCCGGGCCGCCGATGACGCCGAACGACTCCGTGGGGAAGTCGTCTCACGCGTGTCGACGCTTCTGGCCCGCATCGAGGCCGAAGTCGGGGCCGCGGATACGGAGTAGCCCTTGGCCCCTCGGTGAGCGGACGCTGGGCCCTGTTCGGGTCTGCCGGGGTCCGACTCGCTTGCGCTCCCCGTCCGCTAAATCCTATTCTCTCCCGCATCTACGGGTCCGGCGCCCCGGTCTTTTCCGGATCGGCGCTGTTCCGAAAGTGATTCACCCGCGGCACCGGTCGTTCCGGCGCCGATGACGGAGTCGATATTTGAACACCCCGCTGGTAGGTGTGGCGGTGGGGCTCATTCTGGGTGCCCTGATCGGGTTCTTCGTGTCACGGAACCGCGAACGGGCCCACCGCAATCTGGAGAAGGCCGAGGCGCGAGACGACGCGTCGCGGATCCTGAAACGTGCCGAGGAAGAGTCCGAGAACCTCAAGAAGGCCGGCGAACTCAGCGGCCGGGAAGAGGGATTCCGGCTTCGGGAGGCATGGGAGCGGGAAGAGTCCCGTCGGCGCGAAGAGGCGGAACGCCTGGAACGACGCACGCAGGAGCGCTCGGAGGCCCAGGACCGCCAGTTCGAACGGCTGAACGAGCGAGAGACCGAGCTCGAAGGGCGTGTCGGTTCGATCGTGCGCAGCGAGAAGGCCGCGGAAGCGCGCGCGCACGAGGTCGAGGCGCAGGCCGCCGAGGCCCGAGCCCGTCTCGAACAACTCGCCGGCCTGTCCGCTCAGGAAGCCAGGAAGAAGCTGGTCGAGGACCTCGAGGACGAAGCGCGCGCCGAGGCCGCCAACACGCTTCGCGAGATCAAGGAGCAGGCGCAGAAGGGCGCCGAACGCGAGGCCAAGAAGATCATCGGGCTCGCGATCCAGCGCATGGCCGCCGACCAGACCGCCGAGATCACGGTGTCGGTGGTCCAACTTCCTTCCGACGAGATGAAGGGCCGGATCATCGGGCGCGAGGGCCGTAACATCCGCGCGTTCGAGCAGGCCACGGGCGTGGACGTCATCATCGACGATACGCCGGAGGCCGTGGTGCTCTCCGCGTTCGACCCGGTCCGCAGGGAGATCGCGCGCGTGGCGCTCGAGCGCCTCATCGAGGACGGCCGCATCCATCCTGGCCGGATCGAAGAGATGGTCGCCAAGGCGGCCACCGAAGTCGAGCAGGGCATGGTGCAGGCGGCGGAAGAGGTCCTCTACGAACTCGGGATCCACAATGTCCACCCCGAAATCATCAAGACGCTTGGACGGCTCCGCTTCCGCACTTCCTACGGGCAGAACCAGCTCCAGCATGCCAAGGAGGTCGCGTTGCTCGCCGCCAACATGGCCGCGGAGATGGGGCTGGATGTGCAGGGCGTGAAGCGCGCGGCGATCCTTCACGACGTCGGCAAGGGCATGACCCACGAGCACGAAGGCACGCACGTCGAGCTCGGATATCGCCTGTGCAAGAAGTACAACGAGAGTGAACTCGTGCTCAACGCCATTCGGGCGCACCACGACGAGGAGCCACACTTCTTCGCGGAGACGTTCCTGGTTTCGGCCGCGGACGCGATCAGCGGGTCGCGACCGGGCGCGCGCCGTGAGATGTTCGAGGGGTACGTGAAGCGCCTCGAGAAACTCGAGGAAATCGCCATGGAGCAGCCGGGCGTCTTGCGATGCTTCGCAATCCAGGCGGGCCGGGAGCTGCGCGTCATGGTCGAGCCGGAGAAGGTCAGTGATGGAGAGATGGCGCAGATCTCGGAGGTCGTCGCACGTCGTATCGAGAGCGAGCTCCAGTACCCCGGCCAGATCAAGATCGTGGTGATCCGTGAGACCCGCGCCGTCGACTTCGCGCGATAGGCGCGGGTGTTACCTTGGGGGCCGAATCGGCGGGGCCGCCCGGACCCCCCTCGTGTACTCTCCACCGCAGGGCACGGCAGGCCATGAGCGCGCAGATCATCTCGGGAACGGAGATTTCAGCCCGGATCCGCACCGAGTTGGGTGAACGGGTCGCCCGCCTCACGGCGGAGCATGGCGTCACCCCGGCGTTGGCGACGGTTCTCGTCGGAGACGATCCTGCCTCCCAGATGTACGTGGGCATGAAGAACAAGGCCGCCGCCAAACTTGGCATCGCCTCGCGACAGATCACGCTTCCCGCCGGCACCACGCAAGGTGCGCTCCTCGACACGGTCGCGGAACTCAATGCGGACCCCGGCACGCACGGGATCCTCGTGCAATTCCCGTTGCCGGACGGGCTCGACCAGAACCAAATCGTGGAGGCCACCAGCCCGGACAAGGACGTCGACGGGCTCAACCCCATCAATGCAGGTCGGCTCGTGACCGGCTCGGGCGCCTTTTTCGCCCCCTGCACGCCGGCGGGCGTCGTCGAGATGCTCCTCCGCTCCGGGCATGACCCGGAAGGCAAGCACGTCGTGGTGCTCGGTCGCTCGAACCTCGTGGGCCAGCCGCTCGCCAACCTCCTCCTCCGTAAGGCGCGGGGCGGCAATGCCACCGTGACCGTGTGCCATTCACGGACGGCCGATCTCGGGGCGGTGACGCGGACCGCCCAGATCCTCATCGTCGCCATCGGACGCCCGGAGATGATCACCGCCGCTATGGTGGCTCCAGGGGCCGTGGTCATCGACGTCGGCACCCACCGCGTGGACGACCCGATGAGCGAGAAGGGGTACCGAGTCTGCGGGGACGTCCTCTTCGACGAGGTCAAGCAGGTGGCCTCCGCGATCTCACCCTCTCCGGGGGGCGTGGGGCCGATGACGATCGCGATGCTGCTGTCCAACACGGTGGATTCGGCCGCGCGTGCGGCCGGCGTCGCCTGATGCCGTCGGCGCGTTGAGCGACGATCTCAGCCTGGACCTCTTCGAGGACGGGGGCGCGGAGGACGAGGCTCCCCCGCCTGAGGAGCGTGGCACGCCCGAGGTCGTTCCCGAGGACCCGGGGCCCCGCGTCTGGTCGGTGTCCCAGGTCAACCGGGCGGTCCGTTCGTTGCTGGAAAGCAGCGTCGACGCCTTGTGGGTGGCCGGTGAGATCGGCAACTGGACCCGCTCCCGCCAGGGACACTGCTACTTCACGCTCAAGGACGAGCGCGCCCAACTGAAGTGCGTGCTCTGGCGCAGCGACGCCGAACGGCTGCCCGTGGACCCTGAAGAAGGGATGGAGGTCCGGGTTCATGGTTCCCTGACGCTTTACGAGGCGCGGGGCGACTATCAGATGACGGTGCGCCGCGTCGAGGCCGACGGGGCCGAGGGGCTCTGGCGCCTCGCCTTCGAGAAGCTGCGCGCCAAGCTGGAGCGGGAGGGGCTGCTCGATCCGTCCCGGAAGCGCCGACTGCCGCGCTTCCCGGCCACCGTAGGCGTGGTCACGTCGCCGACCGGGGCGGCGTTCCACGACATCCTGACCGTGTTGCGCCGGCGCGCACCGTGGCTCCGCGTCGTCCTCAAGGGTGCGCGGGTGCAGGGCGAGGGCGCGGCGAGGGAGATCGCGCGAGCCGTGCAGACCCTTGGCGCGAGCGGCCTGGTCGACGTCCTGATCGTCGGGCGGGGCGGAGGCTCCAGGGAGGATCTCTGGGCCTTCAACGAGGAGGCGGTCGCGCGCGCGATCGCGGCTTGTCCCGTGCCCGTTGTATCTGCAGTAGGACATGAAGTAGATATAAGTATATCCGATCTGGTAGCTGACTTACGTGCACCTACACCGTCCGCGGCCGGGGAGGCTGTGGCACCCGACAGCGCTGCAGTGCTCGCTCAACTCCGGACGTTGCCCGAGCGGCTGGCGCGAGGGCTGAGGGGCACCGTGACGCGGCGCCAGACGCGTCTCGCGCATCAGTTGCAGACGCTTTCCATCGCCATCGAGCGGCGGATGGCTCCGGGCCGACAAGGCGTGGACCGGAGCGCGGCCCGGCTCGAGCGCGTGATGAGACGCATGCTCGAACGACGCCGCGAGCGGCTCGGCGCGCTCTCCGGACGGCTGCAAGCGCTTTCTCCACTGGCGATTCTGGAGCGGGGGTACTCGGTGGCCCGAACGGGCGAGGGGGCACTCCTCCGCCGGGTGGCCGATTTTCCCCTGGGAGGCGACTTCGTGTTGCGGGTCGTAGACGGCAGCGTCGCATGCAGGGTTTCCGAGGCGAAGGAGGATTCATGAGCAGGAAGGACCAGGGCCCGGACCAGGCCGAGGACGCGGGGACGCTCGAAGGCCGCCTGAAGCGTCTCGAAGAGATCATGGGTCAGTTGGAGTCCGACGAGGTGGACCTGGAACGTGCGCTCGGGCTCTTCGAGGAGGGCGTGGGGCTCGTGCGCGCGGCCGAGGCGATCCTGTCGCGCACCGAGTTGCGCGTGGAGGAGCTCCTGTCGTCCGGCCAGACCAAGCCGATGGCGGACGCGGAGGACGACGAGGCGTGAGCGCGCCGTTCGATCTGGACGCGTATCTCGCGGGCGAGGCCGGGCCCGTTGCCGACGCGCTGGAGCGGGCGGTCGAGTGGATCCGCCCCCTCGTTCCCGCCGACGTCGGTGAGGCGGTCGCCCATGGGGTCCTGTCGCCGGGTAAGCGGCTCCGTCCCGTGCTGTGCGTCACCGCACACCGGGCCTGCGGGGGTCCGGACGTCGAGGCCGCCTACGACCTCGCGGCCTCGCTGGAACTCGTCCACGCGTATTCGCTGATGCACGACGACCTGCCGTGCATGGACGACGCCGGCTTGCGCCGCGGACGACCGACCACCCACAGGGCTACGGGCGAGGACGCCACGATCCGGGCCGGCGCGGCCCTGATCCCCGCGGCCGCGATCCAGGCCCGAAACGCCGTATTCGCGTTGGGGGGCGACCGGGGCCGCGCGGATCGCGCCACCCGGGCGCTCCTGGAGGCCGCCGGCGCCGGCGGCATGGTGGGCGGCCAATGGATCGATCTGGAGGGCGAGGGAGTCTCCCTGGGCGCCGAGGAACTGGACGGGCTGCATCGCAGAAAGACGGGCGCCCTGTTGGCGGCGTCCCTGCTCCTGGGGGCCACGGGGGCCGGGGCGGACGAGGCGGCGTGCGCGGCACTTCTGCGATATGGGCGAGCCATCGGACTCGCCTTCCAGATCGCCGACGACATCCTGGATGCCACGGAGTCGGCCGAAACGCTCGGCAAGAACCCCTCGGATGAGGCTCTCGAGAAGTCGACCTACGTGGGCCTCTACGGGCTCGATGAGGCCCACAGACGTGCCCATGCGCTGGTCGATGAGGCCCGCGCCGCCTTGGACACGGCGGGCCTCGAGTCTCCCGGGCTGGACGCTCTGGCGTGCTTCGTGGTCGAACGCAGGCACTGATCCAGGGCTCCGGGGTAGGTGCTCGGCGCTGGAAACGCCCGTATCTTTCTCGTCCGCCTCGACATTCGAGTGCGCACGGGAACCAAGCGATCATCGAAACCAGGGAGTGATCCGGTGGCATTGCTGGATCGAATCCATTCTCCGAAAGACCTTCGCGCCATGCCCCGCTCGGATCTCGGCCGCGTGGTCGAGGAGGCCCGCCAGCGCCACATCGACGTAGTGTCCCAGAAGGGCGGACACTTCGGCGCGAGCCTCGGCGTCGTCGAGCTGACGGTCGCGTTGCACTACGCCTTCAACACCCCGCGCGATCAACTCGTCTGGGATACGGGCCACCAGGCCTACATCCACAAGATCCTGACCGGTCGCAACGAACGGCTCGGGACCATCCGCCAGCAGCATGGCCTCGCGCCCTTCCTCCGGCGCGACGAGTCCGAGTACGACACGTTCGGCGCGGGGCACGCCGCGACCTCGATCTCGGCGGCGTGGGGGATCGCTGTCGGTCGTGACCTTACGGGCGACGACTTCGAGGTCGTCGCCATCATCGGCGACGGCGCCATGGGATGTGGGCTCGCCTACGAAGCCCTCAACAACGCCGGCGATACCGCACGCGATTTCATCGTCGTGCTGAACGACAACGACATGTCGATCGCGCCGGCCGTGGGCGCCATGAACAAGTACCTCACCGGCATGATCACGAACCCGGCCTACAACAAGCTCCGGAGCCTGGTGAAAGAGGTTCTGCACCGTGCGCCCGCCAGCATCGGCGGTGCCATGGAGGAGTTGGCGGGACGGATCGAGGAGAGCGTGAAGCACGTCCTGACGCCGGGCTTGATTTTCGAGGCGCTCGGTTTCCGGTACGTGGGGCCCGTCGATGGCCACGACGTCGACGCGTTGGTCGATACGCTGACGCGCGTCAAGGACATGAAGGGCCCCATACTCGTCCATGTTCTGACGCAGAAGGGGAAGGGTTTCGATCCTGCCGAGGCCGACCCGTGGACCTGGCATGCTTCGGGGCCCTTCGACAAGGTCACGGG
>JBBSOM010000085.1:0-8210 GCA_038259715.1 Longimicrobiales bacterium | reverse complement strand
GTGTAGAGGAGGTCCGGGTCATGGTTGTCGAAGACGATCGGATACGTCCACTGCGACCGCTCGTCGATGTCGGCGGACGACCAGCCCATGGGGTTGTCGGGCCAGACGTTCACCTGACGCATGTCGCCGGTCTTATAGTCGAAGCGCGACAGCAGCCCGCCGTACGAACCGGCGAAGTAGATGTCCGGATCATCGGGCTTCGAGGCGATGTAGCCGCTCTCGCCCCCCCCGACCGAGTAGAAGTACTCACCCGCCGTCTTGAAGTCCCACCCGCCCGACGGCATGCACACCGTCGAGTTGTCCTGCTGGGCGCCACAGATGAAGTACGGGTCGTGTTTCGTGGTCATCACCCGGTAGAACTGCGCGGTCGGGAAGTCCTGATCCGTCCATGTCTTGCCGCCGTTCACCGACACGTTGGCACCGCCGTCGTTGGCGTTGATCATGCGCTGGGGGTCGTTCTGCGCGATCCACAGGTCGTGGTTGTCACCGTGCGGCACCCGGAACGAAGTCGGGAACGTCTTGCCCCCGTCGGTCGACTTGTAGAAGCCGGTGTTCAACGCATAGACGACGTTCTCGTCCTTCGGGTCGCCGTAGATGCGGCTGTAGTAGAACGCCCGCTGCCGGAGCTTGCGCTCGTCATTCATCTGCTCCCACGTCGTACCGCCGTCGTCGGAGCGGTATACGCCGCCCTCGGGCTCGTGCTCGACCAGCACCCACACACGATTCGAGTTCGCGCCCGAGACGGCCACGCCGATCTTACCGATCGGGTGGGCGGGCTCGAGACCCAAAGTGGACGTGATGTCGTCCCAGTGCTCGCCGCCGTCCGTGGACTTCCAGAGGCCGGAGTCCGGCCCGCCGGAGGACATGCCCCAACTCTTGCGCCACGCTTCCCAGATCGCGGCGTACAGAACGTCGGGGTGGTTCGGGTCGATTTCCAGGTCGATCGCGCCGGCCTTGTCGCTCTTGAAGAGGACCTTCCGCCAGGTCGAGCCGCCATCGGTGGTCTTGAAGACGCCACGCTCCGGGTTCGGCGCGGAGTGCACGCCGAGCGCGGCCACCCAGGCGATGTCGCAGTTGTCGGGGCGGACCACGATCTTCGCGATGCTCTGCGTCGGCTCGAGTCCGATGTGCTTCCACGTCTTGCCGGCGTCCGTCGTTTTGTAGACGCCGTCCCCCTGCATGATGTTACCGCGAATCTCGGTTTCGCCCGTGCCGATGTACACGACGTCCGGGTTGGCATCACAGATACCGATCGCGGCGACGGACGAACTGGTGAGCTGACCGTCCGTGACCGGGCCCCAAGTCGTGCCGCCATCCGTGGTCTTCCAGAGCCCCCCGCCAGTTGCGCCGAAGTAGTACTCGTTGGGTCGGGCAGCGCTTCCGGCCACGGCGGTGGAACGCCCACCACGGGACGGGCCGACATTGTCCCACTCGAGGGAGCCGTAGAGCGCCTCGTCGTACTGCTGCGCGGCCGCGCCCGAAGGGGTCGCCGCGACGGCCATGATCAGGGTGAGCGCCGTCGATCCCAGCACCCGCAGGAATCTGTTCATCTATGCACCTGTAGGTTTGTGAACAAACATGCGAACCCGTCGGCCATGTCCGGCGTCCGCAGTCGCGGGAAGTACCAGAGCGTAGAATGCAAGACGGCATCGCGCAAGCGTTTGCGGGATCGCCAGTGTCACAGGACCGCCCCTCATGCAAAACCAACCCGCAATGACATCAGGCCAGCAGTTCTGCCCACCTTCAACCGTCCGTGCGCGCTACGCACTCGATCTCGACGTCGACGCCCCGGGGCAGAGCAGCAGCCTGCACCGCGGCCCTCGCCGGCCGATGTGCACCGAAATGCCTTCCGTACACTTCGTTCATGGCTCCGAAATCGGCCATGTCGGCAAGGAACACGGTGGTCTTCACGACGGTGCCCATCGACGCACCAGCGGCTTCCAGGACGTGGCGCAGGTTGGTGAGCACCTGCTCCGTCTGGGCGGCGACGTCGCCGCTCACCTGCTCCATCGTGATCGGATCGAACGGGATCTGGCCCGAGCAGAAGACCCATCCGTCGCTGACGATCGCCTGGGAATAGGGGCCGATGGCCTTGGGTGCGTGGTCCGTGTGGACGAACTTCAACTCCGCCATGGTCAAACTCCGGGTCGAGGTGTGGAATTGTCTTCATGAAGTTCCCGGGCGTGGGCGAGCAGTTCCCCGGGTGAAACGGTGGCGACGCCGGCCTTGCCGACCTCGATCGCCGCCGCATGGTTCGCGAGAATCGCGGCTTCCGTCGCGTTTGCTCCCGCGGCCAGACCGACCGCCATGACGGCGATCACGGTGTCGCCCGCACCAGACACGTCGTAGACCGCGCGGGCCACGGTCGGGATGCGCACCGACGTACCGTCCCTGGTCTGGAGCGCCATACCGCGCTCTCCCAGCGTGAGCAGCAGATTCTCGCACCGCAACCGCTCGCGGGTCGCTTCCATCCAATCCGGGTCGTCAGGATAGAGGAAGTCGCCCAGGGCGTCGGCCAATTCCTTCGCATTCGGCTTGAAGACCGTGGCGCCGACGAACTCGAAGAAGTTCCGACGTTTCGGGTCGACCACGACCGGCGCCCCACGCGCGCGCCCCATCTCCAGGACCGCGCGTATGATCTGGGGGTCGAGGACCCCTTTATTGTAGTCCTCCATGATCAGGACATCGCACGCCCGGCCGATCTCTGCGACGCGCGCGGAGATCTCCGCGAGCAGCCCAGGGGAGGCGTCGGCCTCCACTTCGCGGTCCACACGGACCACTTGCTGACGCCGTGCGAGGATTCGCGTCTTGACGGAGGTAGGGCGCTCCGGCGTGAAGACCAGACCTTCCGTATGGACGCCGAGCTCGCGGAGCCCCGCTTCGAGCGCGTCGCCGTGCGCATCCCGGCCCGCGCACCCCACGACGTGACAGGTGGCCCCGAGCGCGGCCACGTTCGCGGCCACATTCGCGGCGCCGCCTACGGCCGAGGACTCCGCCTCGACGCGCACGACCGGCACGGGCGCCTCCGGCGAGATCCGGTCGACCGAACCCGTGATGTAGCGATCGAGCATGACATCGCCGACCACGAGGACGCGCACCTGCGTGATGGCCCGAACGATCTCATCCGCCCGTTCGGGGGTCATCCAGGCCACCGCCCCCTCCCCCGCGCCTCAACCGGAAGCATCGTATATCGGTCGTCCCGCACCGCCAGCAACGCATCCTGCAGGTTGACGGACACGCAGACGTGGTTGGGCACGATGCGTACGCGCTCGCCGATCCTGGGCACCCAGTCGGTGTTGGAAAGGTCGAGAACGCCGTGCTCCTCCGAGAGCGAGACCACGACCACCTCGGGACGGTCCACCACGATCCCGAACCCCCCCGAGCCTCTGTTCTCCTTCGCGAGCGCCTTGGAACCAGCATCGACCACGGCGCGCCCGGGGACAGCCGTGCTGACCACCGTCGCGAGCACGGTATACGCGAGATCTCCCCGCTCGGCCACCCCGACGTCGAGCGCCTCACGATCGAAGAAGATGCATGAGCCCGAGCGGATTTCGGTCATGCCCCGCATGTCGTGACTCCGCCACAGGGTCGGCGTGGACCCGCCCGACACGATCTCCGGATCGAGGCCCTGGGTGCCGAGCGCGATGAGAAGGCGGTCGAGTCGCTCGGCGACGGCCGTCACCGAGTCCGTTTGGCCTGCTTCCGTCATCCGGATATGGCCCGGATAGAAGAGGATGCCGCGGTATGCGACTCCTTCCATTTCGTGAGCCGAACGGGCGAGTGCGATGACCTGATCGTCCGTTTGAAGGCCGACGCGTCCGAGCCCCACATCGATCTCGACGAGCACGCCCACCGTCCGTCCCGCTCGAGCGGCGGCGATCGCCAGCGGAACCAACACGTCGGGCGAGTCCAGCGCCACCTTGAGGTCGAGGTGCGGAGGGAGCTCCATGAGCCGAGCCAACTTCTCGTCACCCACGGGAGGATAGGCGAGCAACAGGTCAGGGGTGAGCGATGCCATCACTTCGGCCTCGCGCAACGTCGCCACGGTGAGGCCACGCGCTCCCGCTTCGAGCTGGAGGCGTGCCACCTCCCTGGACTTGTGCGTCTTGACGTGCGGGCGCCAGGCGAGGCCGTGCCGCGCGGCATACGTCGCGACTCTTACGGCATTCGCCCGCGCGCGTCCGAGATCGACCACCCCGATGGGGGTCTCCACCCGCTCAGGATCGACCGTCGACGTCATTGGAGGGTCGCCTTCAGCGCCGCAGCGAACTCCGCATCGTTCTCCGATACGGGCCCGAAGCGCATCCAGCGCAGGATGCCTTCCCGGTCGACGAGAAAGGAAGCCGGCAACCCCAGCACCTGCCAGGTGTCCATCCCGCTCATCTGAGGATCCACCAGGATCGGATAGGTGACGCCGAACTCCTTGATGAAGTCCTCGACCTGATCCCGGGCGTCTCCCGTGTCCATCGAGATTCCCACGATGTGGAGGCCATCGCCCTTTCGTTCCTTGTAAAGCGCTTCGAGGAACGGCGTTTCATGTCGGCAAGGCGCGCACCAGGTCGCCCACAGGTTGAGCAGAACCACCTGGCCATGCATCGAGGAGAGCGCGACCGTATCGCCGGCCAGGTTCGTCGCCACGTATTCGGGCGCCGGGCTACCCACCCGGGGTCCGCGAGGCGCCTTTTCCCCACCACACGCGGCGAGCGTCGCCAGCGACGCGAGGAAAGCCGCGCCGACTGCGGCCCGCATCCAAGGTGGCGACTTTGCCGGTACCGGGATCTTCATCGGGTTGTCGTCTCCGCGCTCATGGAAGGCTCGAACATGGGAAGCGGCCGGGTCGGAGTGCCTTCTTTTTCCATCGACCTCTCGGGGAAAGCTGAGAAATGTCGGCCCGGTCCGGCGGCCAGACAATGTGCCGTGGAACGGTCCGTCGGATCACGGGGTTATTCAAGAGGATGCCGGCGTCGCACCGAAGTTAACGTTCGTGCCCGGCACCGACTCAATACTCAGCACGAGCGCTGGATGTGGATGTCCGGCTTCCACCGCTCGCGTGGCTCTGTCCAACAGCGAGAGGCGAATGACGATGAAGCACCCCCTCCGCAATCTGGGTTCCGGCGCCGCGGCCTTCGTGCTGTGGGGCGCCGGAGCTGTATTCCTCGCACTGCCGACTCCCGGCTCCGCACAGTACTTCGGTAGGAACAAGGTCCAGTACCAGGATTTCCAGTTCTCGATCCTGCCCACGGACCACTTCAACTTCTACTACTACCCGGTCGAGGCGGAGGCGGTCGACGACGTCGCCCGCATGGGTGAGCGTTGGTATGAGCGCTACGCCCGCTCCTTCCAACACGAGTTCGAAAGCCAGAAGCCCGTCGTCCTATACGCGGATCACCCGGATTTCGAGCAGACCAACACGCTTTCGGGCACCCTCAGCGAAGGCACCGGCGGCGTCACCGAGTCCATGAAGAACCGTGTCATCATGCCCCTGACCGGTTCGTACGCGGACAACGATCACGTTCTCGGGCACGAGTTGGTCCACGCCTTCCAGTACAACATCGCCCAGTCCCGACGCGGCGGTGGCCTGCAAGGGCTGAACTCCCTCCCGCTTTGGTTGATCGAGGGCATGGCCGAATACCTCAGCGTCGGTCGTGACGACCCGCTGACGGCCATGTGGATCCGTGATGCCATCCGCCGTAACGACCTCCCCACCATCAAGGAGATGACCAAGGAGTCCAGGTTCTTCCCGTACCGCTTCGGGCAAGCCCTGTGGGCGTACATCGGCGGCACGTACGGCGACGACGCCATCATCCAGATCTACCGCCGCTCGCTGCAGGTCGGATTCGAGGCGGCGATCCAGCAGGTGCTGGGTCTGCCGACCGACTCGCTGTCCCTGCGCTGGAAGGAGAAGACGGCCGAGACCTACCTGCCGCTGATGGAAGGCAGGACACCGCCGTCCGAGGTTGGCACGGTCCTCATGTCCCATGCCAACGGGTGGGGGCCGATGAACGTTGCGCCCTCGATCAGTCCGGATGGACGCTACGTCGCGGTGTTGTCCCAGAAGGACCTCTTCTCGATCGACCTCTTCCTGGCCGACGCACAGACCGGTAAGCAGATCCGTAAGCTCATCAGCGCGAACTCCGACCCGCACATCGAAGCGCTCCGCTTCATCGATTCGTCCGGCACATGGTCACCGGACGGCCGCTATTTCGCGTTCGTGGTGACGGCGGGCGGCGACAACCAGATCGTCATCGTCGATGCCGACTCCGGTGCGGAGACCAAGCGGTTCGGCATGGGCCACAACATCGGCTCGATCAACAACCCGGCCTGGTCGCCGGACGGGCGCACGCTCGCCTTCTCGGGCATGGTCGGCGGCATCAGCGACCTCTATCTCTACGACCTGGAATCCGGCGACGTCACGCAGCTCACGAACGACAAGTTCGCCGACCTCCAGCCGACGTGGTCTCCCGACGGCCGCACGATCGCGTTCACATCGGATCGCGGGCCGGAGACGGACTTCGGTCGCCTTACCTATAGCGACTTCCAGATCGCAACCATCGATGTCGGCACGAAGCAGGTTCAGGTCCTCCCGATCTTTGGCGATGTCAAGCACATCAACCCGCAGTACACGCCGGACGGGCGAGGTCTGTACTTCATCTCCGACCAGGACGGCTTCTCGGACATCTACCGGCTGGACCTGTCGACCCAGGAGGTGCGCCGGATTACGAAAATCGCCACGGCGGTGAGCGGGCATACCCATACCTCCCCCGCCATGACCGTGGCGGCGAAGACGGGTCGCATGGTCTTCTCCGTCTTCGATTCCCTCGAATTCCACGTGAACGGCCTCGACCCTGATCAGGGCACGCTGGTGGCCGTGGCGCCCGACCAGGCACGGGAGCAGCCGGGCCGCAAGTTGGTCCCGACCAATCCGGATCGCTTCAGCCGAGTCGCGTCGTACCTGGCGGACCCGCAAACAGGCCTGGTGGCGCCCGGGACCTTTTCGACCGAGAAGGACTCGAAGGCGTACGACTCCTCCCTCAGCCTCGACTACGTGGGGCAGCCGTCACTCGGGGTGGGAACGGACAACTTCGGGAACTACATCGGCGGTGGAGCGTCGGCCTATTTCAGCGACATGCTGGGTAACCGCGTCCTCGGGGTGGCGCTGCAGGCGCAGGGCACGTTCAAGGACATCGGTGGGCAGCTGTTCTATGCGAACATGTCCCACCGCTGGAACTGGGGCGTCGGAGCGGGCCGCATCCCGTACATGCTCGGCTCCTACACGTACGGCTCCGACGACAACGGGGACTACTTCGGGCTGAACCGCTACCGGATCTTCCAGACCACGGCGACCGGGCAGCTCTCCTATCCGTTCTCGTCGACGCGGCGCCTGGAGTTCTCCGGCGGCCTCACCCGATACAGCTACGACCTCGAGATCGACAAATACTATACGGACGCGTTCGGGCGGATCATCGATTTCAAGCGGGAGAGCGCGAACGATCAGATCCCGCCCCCGCTGAACATGCTCGAAACGTCGGTGGCCCTGGTCAAGGACAACTCGTTCTTCGGCTTCGTGAGTCCCATCCGGGGAGGGCGCTACCGGCTCCAGGTCGCCGAGACGTGGGGAACGGCCAGCTTCACGACAGTCACCGCCGATTGGCGGCGCTACTTCAGCCCAACCCGGAACCTGACGTTCGCCGTGCGCGGAATGCACTACGGTCGTTATGGATTGTCCGCCAAGGAGGACAGCCAGGACGGCTTCGGTATCCTGCGACCGCTCTTCCTCGGGTACGGAACGCTGATCCGTGGATATTCGTACAACAGCTTCTCAGGCGCCGAGTGCGCCGCAGGTGCGACAAGCACGAACCCCTGTCCGGCGTTCAGCCGGCTCTTCGGCCAGCGCCTCGCGGTGACCAACATCGAGGCGAGGATTCCGCTCATCGGCGTGCAGCAGCTCGGGCTCATCAACTTCCCCTTCCTGCCGACCGAACTAGTGTTCTTTACCGACGGTGGTGTCGCGTGGGACAAGGACAACCCCGCGTCGCTGGAATGGAGCCGTTCCTCCACCGACCGGGTCCCGGTCTTCTCTTCAGGTGTCTCGGCGCGGGTCAACGTCCTGGGCTTCCTGATCCTCGAAGCCTACTACGCGTATCCCTGGCAGCGCCCCGAGAAGGGCTGGCATTGGGGCTTCAACCTGTCACCGGGCTGGTAGGAGGAGC
>JBBSOM010000084.1:0-8230 GCA_038259715.1 Longimicrobiales bacterium | reverse complement strand
CGGTTTCGGTGACGGTGTTCGGTGCCGGGTACGCGGGGTTACCGTTCGCCGCCGCGATGCTTCTGAGCGCGCTTCCCGCACGCATGGAGTGGGGTGGCTCGACGCCTTCCGCATGGGTCGGCGGGATGGCCGTTGCCCTACCGTTGGCCACGACCTGGCTCGGGGACGCGGCCGCGTACTTCCTGGGTAGCACGTTCGGTCGCGCCAAGCTTTTTCCTTCGGTCAGTCCGGGGAAGAGTTGGGTTGGTGCCTGGGCAGGAGTGGCCGGGTCGATTCTGGCGGCCGTGCTCTGGTACGTCGTCGTGCGCGATGCACTTCCCGGATTTCCGCTCGACGGATTTGGCGAAGTGGCGGGCCTGGGCGCCCTGCTGGGTGTGGGGGCCATCGTCGGAGACCTGGCCGAATCGCTCCTCAAACGGGAGGCCGGCATGAAGGATTCCGGAAAGCTGCTCCCGGGGCACGGCGGCATCCTCGACCGTCTCGACGCACTGACCTACACGATTCCGATGGCGTACCTCGTGCTTCGTTTCGCGGAGGCGTTGACGTGATCCGGATCGCGATCCTCGGTGCGACCGGATCGATCGGCACGAGCACCCTCGAAGTGGTGTCCCGCCATCGCGATCTTTTCGAGGTCGTCGCGCTGACGTCGAACCGGCGGGTTGATCTACTGGCGGCTCAGGTGGCTCACTTCCGCCCCCGGCTGGCGGTGGTCGGTGACGAGGGCGCCGTTCTACCGACACCGACGAATGGAACAATCTGGCAGCGAGGGCGCGACGCTCTGCTCGACGTGGCTTCCCTGGACGACGTCGACGTGGTCGTCAACGCGCTGGTGGGCGCCGTGGGCCTGGAGCCCACGCTACGCGTCCTGGGCGCGGGCCACCGGCTGGCCTTGGCCAACAAGGAGTCCCTGGTGGCCGGGGGGGCGCTGGTCGTCCAGGCCGCGGAGCGGGGGAGCGGGGATATCGTCCCCATCGACTCCGAGCACAGCGCGATCCTGCAATGCCTGGAAGGCTACGACCGCGCCTCCGTGCAGCGGATCACGCTCACGGCGTCCGGAGGCCCTTTTCGAGGACGGAAGCTCGAGGAACTGGCGCAGGTACGGCCTTCAGAGGCGCTCAATCACCCTACGTGGAACATGGGTGCCAAGGTCACCATCGACTCGGCCACGCTCGCCAACAAGGCGCTCGAGGTCATCGAAGCGCACTACCTGTACGGGTTCGGCTACGACGGGATCGGCGCGGTGGTCCACCCGCAGTCGATCATCCACTCGTTCGTCGAGTTCGTGGACGGGTCCGTGCTCGCTCAGATGGGTTTCCCGACCATGGAACTCCCCATTCTCTACGCGCTCAACTATCCGGAGCGGGTCGAGGACAGCGCGCTGCGTACCTACGACCCCCTGCGGGCCTCACCCCTGACCTTCGAGGCCATCGACCAGACCGCGTTCCCGCTCTTTGGACTCGGCGTCGAGGCCGGCCGGCGGGGAGGATGCGCTCCGGCGGTGTACAACGCCGGGAACGAGATCGCCGTTCAGGCGTTTCTGGAGGAGAAAATCCGCTTTCCGGAGATGGCCGACGTGGTCTCGGACGCCCTCGATGGCGTGGGTGTGCACGAGGTTCATTCCGTAGACGATGTTCTGGCTGCCGACGCAGCTGCCCGGGAGTTCGCGCGCCGATCCGTGGCGTGACGGGCGGAGACTGAAGAGACGACTGCATGACAATTCTTGCGACGATCATCGTTCTCGGTGTGCTCATTTTCGTGCACGAGCTTGGCCATTTCGCGGCGGCCAAGGCGGTGGGCGTGGAGGTGCAGCGCTTCTCGATCGGCCTCGGCCCGAAAGTACTGTCGTTCAAGCGGGGCGAGACCGAGTACGCGCTCAGCGCGATCCCGCTCGGCGGATACGTGAAGATGGGTGGCATGGCCGACGAGGTCATGGAGAAGGTCGAGGGCGGAGCCACCGGCGAGGAGCGCCGGCCCGGACCCCGCGATTTCGACGCGAAGCCGCTGTGGGCGCGCGCTTTCGTCATTTCGGCGGGCGTGATCATGAACATGATCTTCGCGTTCGTGGTGTACACGTTCGTCTTTGCGCACTGGGGCTTTCCCCAGCTCGACACCGCGCGGCTCGGGTACGTCCAAGGCGACCTGCTTCCGGAGGGTGCGCGGGCTCTGACGACGCTTGCCCCGGGTACCCACTTCAGTCGGGTGGGCGGTCTGGACGTGAAGAATTGGGGTGATGTCGCGGATGGCTTCGTCCATGCCGCCCCGGGCCCGCTCCAGGTCGAGACACAGGACCCTGCGGCGTCCGTGGAGATCACGGTTCCCGCGGACGCGACCGAGCGTCTCCACATCGCCCAGTCGCTCGGCCCTTGGATCGACGCCTCGGTCGGCGGGGTGACCCCCGGAGGACCGGCGGACAAGGGAGGCATCGAGGCGGGCGATCGCCTCGTCGCCGTGGACGGCATAGAGGTCCACAATTGGTACGACTTCCGCGCACTGGTTGCCGCTCGGCCGAAGCAGAGTGTCGAGATCACCCTCGAGCGCGACGGACGCGAACTGATCCGCCCGGTCACGCTCGACTCGGGCAAGGAGAACCGCCCGGACGGCTCGACGGTGGAGGTCGGCCGGATCGGGATCGAGGCACCTCTCGACCCCATTTCCTACCGGCCCATTTCGTTCGGTGAAGCCGTGGTGTCCGGCTACCGGGAAACCACCGCGGTCACCGGGCTGATCTTCGGCTTTCTCCGCCAACTCGTCACCGGTGGGATTTCGCCGCGGTCCATGGGAAGCATCGTCACGATCGGGGAGGCGTCCGGCTCGGCCGCACGTGCCGGCCTCGATTCGTTCCTGCGCTTCATGGCACTGTTCAGCGTGAACCTGGCGGTGCTCAACCTCCTTCCGATTCCGGTCCTGGATGGGGGACACCTGCTCTTTCTGGGCATCGAGGCGGTCCGCGGACGCCCGCTGTCGGTGGAACAGCGGCTACGTTGGAGCAACGTCGGCTTCCTGATCGTGATGGCCATCATGCTGTGGGCGCTGAGCAACGACTTCCTGAGGCTCTTCGGCCTCTGAGCGAGGGAACGCCTCGGCATCCCCATTGCGGGCCGTGGATCAGAGAAAACTGAGTTGCCCGGGGCCACATTGAACCCGGAGTCGCTCCACGTCCATCCACTCGGACGGGACGTGCTGTTCGGCAACCGCGAGATAGCCGGCCCATCCTGCCCGTTGCAGCGCTTTGCCAACGACCTGCAGTGCCAACTCGGGGCGATTGCATTCGTTGGAGAGGTGTGCCAACACGACACCAGCGAGCCGCGGGTGGAGCAACTCGACGACGAAACGCGCTGCGGCCTGGTTCGACAGGTGCCCGTGACTCGACGCGATGCGCTGCTTGACCGACCAGGGATAGGCGCCGGTTCGCAGGAGCATCTCGTCGTGGTTCGCCTCCAGGATCAGCAGATCGCAACCCGTGAGCGCGTGCCGGATCTGGGCGGTGGGGCGTCCGAGATCGGTCGCGACCCCGAGCCGGATCCCGGTGCATTCGTCCACCACCGCGACTCCGACCGGATCCGCGGCATCATGCACGGTGAGGAAGGGCTCGACGCGTGCGTCCTCGATCAGGATCGGGTACCCCGCTCGATAGGTACGCACATCCTCGTTGCCCCGCAGCAGTTTCGCGCATGCGTCGCGGGTTCGCTCGGTCATGTAAAGGGGCGTGCCGTGACGGCGGGCGAAGACCCCCATGCCCCGTGTGTGGTCCGCGTGATCGTGCGTGATGACGATTCCCGCGAGTTGGTCGGGCTCGACACGGAGCACTTCGAGCCGGCGGGCGATGTCGCGGCCGCTGAAGCCGGCGTCGACGAGGATGCGCGTGTTGCCGCAACGGACGAGCGTGGCGTTGCCCGAACTTCCGCTACCCAGGAGCGCGACCCTCACAGCGCAACCCTCACGCGGGGGAGCGCGTCCGTGTGGCCCGACAGGCCCGCTCCAGGATGGCGAGCACTCCGGGCGTGAGCGTTTGGTCTCGCCGCGCCATGGCGAGCCGTGCGACCTGAACGAACTTTTCGAAGCGGTAATCCACCAGGTCTTTGCCCGCACCCCAGGAGAACGGTGGGACGACCGTGGGAGGCATGACGCCCCCGAAGACGTTGCTCCCGGCCCCGACGACCGCGCCGGTATTGAGCAGGGTGCCGATCCCCGTCTTCACGTGGTCGCCGAGGAGGCACCCTACCTTGCTGTGACCCGTGTCGACCTCTCCATCCGGCGTCCACACGCGCACCGTCCCGTAGTTGTTCTTGAGGTCGGAGTTGATGGTTCCCGCACCCAGGTTCACCCAGCGGCCGAGCATCGCGTGCCCGAGGTGCCCGTCGTGTGCTTTGTTGTCATAGCCCAGGAGGACCGACCCGGCGATCTCCCCCCGCACCTTGCACACAGGCCCGATCGAGGAGGTTCCGACGTGTCCGCCGAAAACCAGGGTGCCGGGGCCGATCCAGAGCGGGCCGACCAGACGCGCCGGGCCCTCCACCCGTGCGTGGCCCTCCAGGCGCACCGGGCCCGCGCGCGTGTCCACGACGACGCCCGGCTCGATCTCCGCGGTGGGGGACATCGACAGTGCCCCGGTTCCGATGCGTAGGACGCCTCGCGGTGTGGCGTCGCCCGGAAAGAGGTGGGCCACGTCCCGGCAGATCCTCTCCGGCGTCCCTGCGATCAGGTCCCAGGGCCGCCCGAGCATACCGCCGGCGAGCGGGCGGGAGGGCCCGGTCGTCACCGCGGACGGGTCACACAACGTGGCCTCGTCCGGGAGCGGGGTGCCGGGGCCGAGGATCCACCCCACCGTGGCTCCGTCGAGCGTCAGGCGCGCCGAAGTCGTTGTGCCGAGGTCGAGCTCCTGGCCGAGATCCGGGACGGCACGGCTGGAAAGGATGACCCTGGTCACGTCCAGGGGGATGTCTCCGGGTTGGACCACCGGGGCTGCGTCGGGCTCGTCGAAGCCCCTCAGAGCGCGCCGGGACAGGTGCCCCTGGCAGGTCGCCGAGAAGACGAGTTCCGCGCGGCGGCGCGTGACGAGACAGCCGAAAAGCAGTTCGCCGGCCGGCCGCGTCAGCGTGAAGGGCGCCCAACGGCGCGCGAGCCCATCGTCGAAGAGGTAGAGTCGAACGTCGTTCACGGATCCAACTCCGAGAGGAGTGCCTTCAGGTCTCCGGCGCGGCTACGTGGCAGGACGAGGGTCTCGCTTCCGCTCCGTACGACGATGAGGTCCTCGACCCCGAAAAGCACCACCGCCTCGCCGTCGGAGAACACGATGTTCCGGGAGCCGTCCACGACCCGGCCCGGGCCTACGACGACGTTGCCCTGCTCGTCGCCCTTCCGCGTCCGCGCGAGGGCCTCCCAGCTTCCGACATCGTCCCACGTGAAGGTAGCCCGGACGCAGGCCACGCGGTCGCTTCGCTCCAGGACGGCGTTGTCCACCGCGCATGAGGGGACGGCGGCGAAGAAGGCCTCCGGCCCTTCCGACTCCAGCAGGGGAAGGCATGCCGCCACGTCCGGTGCGGTCCGCGACACCTCCCCGAGGAATGTCGACGCCTTCCACACGAAGATGCCGGAGTTCCAAAGGTACCCCGCCTCCACGTAGCGACGTGCCGTCTCGATGTCCGGCTTCTCGTGGAACGCGGCCACCCGGAACGCCGCGGGCGCGCCTTGGGTGCCTCCGTCGACGAGCGGAGTGCCGAGTTGGATGTGCCCGAATCCGGGCTCGATCCGGTCAGGCTCGACGCCGAGCGTCACGAGCAGGTCCCTGGATCGTGCGATCCGCGCCGCGGCGCGCACGGATGCCTGAAACGCATCCAGAGGGCGGACCAGGTGGTCGGAGTGCAGCGAAACCAGGACCGCGTCGGGATCGGTCCGGGCGATGCTCCACGCGGCCCACACGAGGACGGGGCACGTGCCGCGGGCCTCGGGCTCGACGAGGTACGCGTCGGGCGGCAGGTCCCCGAGCGCGGCGCGAAAGGGAGCCACGAGGTGGCCCCCCGTCAGGATGCGGATGCGCGCGTCCGGGACGAGGGCCCGCGCGCGGTCGACCGTGTCGACAATCAAGGGCCGCTCGCCAGCGAGCGGAAGGAGCTGCTTCGGGCGTTCCCGGGTGCTCACAGGCCAGAACCGGGAGCCGATACCCCCCGCCAGAATCTGGACCCAGAGACCGGCGTCAGCGCTCAGCGAGGATCTCCTGAAGGCGGGCCAACAGCTTCTTGGGGCTGAAGGGCTTGGTCAGGAAGTCGTCGGCGCCGGCTGCGAGCGCGGCGTCACGGTCGGTATCCTGGCCCTTGGCGGTCAGGATGATCACGGCCGCACGATGGCGGTCCGGGTGTGCACGAACACGGGCCAGCACCTCGATTCCCGTGGCTCCCGGCATCATCAGGTCGAGCAGAAAGCCGTCGATCGGTTCGGCGGAGGCGATGTACGACATCGCTTCGGTGCCGTCTACGGCCTCGATCACCGAGAACGAGGCGCTGCTGAGGAGCGTGGCCAAGATCCGTCGGATGTGGGGCTCATCGTCCGCGACGAGGATCCGCTTTCGCGGCGACAGCGTGCCTTCGGCGTCCATCCGATATCGTTTGCGGCGAGTCTGGTCCGGCACCCAACTGCTCGGCCTGTCTCGCAAAGCAGTCGCGGGGGAGCGGTTCGGAATGCGCGGGAACCTACCTGGCTCGGGGGGTTAAGTCAAGCAACCACGGGGCTTTCTGGGGTTGACCCCCGGCGCCGATACGCGCCGTCCCCCGTTACTTCGCGAGGAGACCGGAAGCGCCGCCGCGGACGGACCGGCCGCTCGGTTGACACCCCCCTCGGGTCTCCGGCAACTTTCCCCGCTGATGCACCGCACGCTTTCTCGGAGGCTCGACGCCCGCATGACCCCCACTCATACACCGTTCCGCGTCCGAAGCAGTGTTGCCCTCGTCGGCGCCGCGGCGGTGGGCCTCTGTGGCCTGAGCGCCTGCGGCAAGGACCCGTTCGCGATCGAGTGGTCGATCTCTCCGGATACGATCGAGTTGTATTCCATCGCGCGCCCGGAGATCGGGCTCCCGGACGGATTCAACTTCTACAACCGGGCGAGGGTCACGATCGAGGCTGCGTCGGCCACCGGCCGCTGGGACATCGCGCTCGGCACGAGGGACGGGCAACTCGTGCTCCTGCCTCCGGCATCGCTCGGGGTGAATGGCGCAGCCAAGGTCGCACCCCTCTCTGGCGCGACCTTCGACGATCTGACCGAGGCACCCGGAGACACGACGCTGTATATCGGCGCGAATCCGGTACCGTTGGAGTTGGGAACGATCTACGCGATCCGCACGAACCAGCAGGTGGGCTCGTTCGGGACGTACTGCTCCTACTATGCCAAGCTCGAGCCGCTCGACATCGATGTGGAGAACGGGAAGCTTCGCTTCGTATTCGATTCGAGCCCGGTTTGCAACGATCGCAGCCTGGTCCCCAGGAACTGAACCGCAGGACGCGATATGCTCGACAGCCGCCGTTTTCGTCACGAGCCCGAAATCGTCAAGCGCGGGCTCGCTCGACGGGGCAATGCGGAGTATCCCGCGTTGGTCGACGAGGTTCGGGCCCTCGACGAAGCGCGACGTGCCGCCCTCGGTGACGTCAACGATCTGAAGGCGCGCCGCAACGAGGTGTCGAAGCAGATCGGCGACATCAAACGCAGGGGTGGAGATGCCGACGCGTTGATCGCCTCCATGCGGGAAGTGGGTGACCGCGTCGCCGAGCTGGACGAGCAGGTCAAGGCCAATGAGGAGAGGGTCGAGGAGATCCTGCTCTCGGTCCCGAACATCCCGCTCGACGAAGTGCCCGAGGGTGGCGGGGCGTGCAACCGTGTCCTCTCCACGTGGGGGCAACCCCACGTATTCGACTTCGAGCCCAGGGCCCACTGGGACCTCGGCGACGCACTCGGCATCCTGGATCTGCAGCGGGGCTCGAAGATCAGTGGGTCGGGCTTTCCGGTGCTGCGCGGGTCCGGTGCGCGCCTGCAGCGGGCCCTGATCAACTGGTTCCTCGACGTACACACTGGCGAACACGGATACACCGAGTTGCGCGTACCGTACCTGGTCACGCGCGACACGCTCACCGGCACAGGTCAACTCCCGAAATTCGCCGACGAATCGTACCTGGTCGAGAGGGACGATCTCTGGCTGATCCCGACGGCTGAGGTGCCGGTTACCAACCTTCACCGGGACGAGCT
>JBBSOM010000083.1:0-8241 GCA_038259715.1 Longimicrobiales bacterium | reverse complement strand
ATGGGTCGGGGGTGATTTCTTCCGCGTGCTCGGCGTTCCGCCGGCGACCGGCCGGTCGCTGGAGCCCAGGGACGAGGGCGATCGCCGGATGGCGGCCGTGCTTTCCTGGGGGGCATGGCGGCGTCTCTTCGCCGGAGACCCCGGCCTGGTCGGAGGCACCATCGAACTCGATCATCGCGCCTTCGAGGTCGTCGGCATGATGCCCGAAGGCTTCAACTTCCCCGAGGGACAGGCCGTCGACGTATACGTCCCGTTGACGGTGATCCCGCAGGACGACATTCCGACGGAGTTCCGGGCCGTTCGCTTCCTGAGCGCCTTCGGCCGACTCGCGCCCGGAGCGTCGATCGAGGCAGCCACAACGGAGTTGGCCACCATCGCACGCTCACTCGAGCAGACCTACCCGGACATGGACGCCGGCATCACGGCCGCGACCCTGGTCCCGCTCACCGACACCGTCGTGGGCGACGTGCGCGCCGCGCTCTGGGCGGCGCTGGGCGCGGTGGGCTTCATCCTCCTGCTCGCGTGCGCCAACGTGGCGAATCTGCTGTTGGCCCGCGGAACGGCGCGGACACGCGAAGTCGCCCTCCGCATGAGCCTCGGCGCGCCCGCCGGTCGAGTCGTGCGCCAACTCCTGACCGAGAGCCTGCTCCTGGCCCTCACGGGGGGAGCGCTCGGCCTCGGCCTGGCGTGGGCCGCGACCACGGCCCTGGCCCGTTGGAGCGCGGCGCTCCTGCCCAGGGCAGCGGGGATCGGCGTCGACGGCACCGTGATCGGCGTGGCGATCCTCGTCACGCTGTTGGCGGCGGCGCTCGCCGGCGTCCTACCCGCGCTGCGTGCGACCGACGTCACGCCGGCGGACGACCTCCGAGAAGGAAGCCGGGGCAGCGCTTCGGGCCTCAAGGGCGTGCGGCTCCGCCGGGCGCTCGTCGCGACGGAAGTCGCCCTTGCGGTGCTGCTGCTGACGGGGGCGGGCCTGCTCGTGCGGAGCCTGGGCGCGCTCCACCGCGTGGACAGCGGCTTCGAGACCGTGGGGCGCATCGCCATGACGCTGACCATCTCCGACGAAAAGCACCCGGACCGCGCCGAATGGATGGCGATGTACCATCAGATTCTCGAGCGCCTGCAGGCCAACCCGGGCGTCCTGTCGGCGGGCGCAATCCGCTACCTGCCCTTCCGGGGCACGGGCGAGGCCATACCCGTCCGGGTCCCGGGCCTGTACGAGCCCACGAAGGAGAGCCAGCACTACTTCCAGCTCTTCCAGGTGTCGGATGATCTTTTCGCTGCGCTGGGGATGCGCCTCCTCCGCGGCCGCTCCTTCCAGCCCACCGACGGACCGGACGATCCCCGGGTAGCCGTCGTGAACGAAGCCTTCGCGCACGAATTCTTCCAGAGCCGGGACCCGCTCGGGGAGCGCTTCGTCGTGCCCGGGGGCGACGGTGGCACCGAGATCGAAGTGATCGGCGTCGTCGCCGACGTGCATCACCGCGGCCTCGACGAAGCGCCGCACGCGAGCGCCTACGTGCGCAACGACCAGATCCCGCGCATCCAGATGTCGTACGTGGTGCACACCTCGGGCGATCCTCTGGCACTCGTCGGTGAGATGCGCCGGATCGTCCACGAACTGGACCCCGATCAACCGGTGTCGGAGGTGCTGCCGCTCGACCAACTCATGTCCGAGAGTCTTGCGCGCCCACGTTTCTTCGCCGTGCTCCTCGGCGGCTTCGCGATCTTGGCCCTGCTGCTCGCCGCCCTCGGCGTGTACGGCGTCCTCGCGTACGTCGTACGGGGACGCGCCCGGGAGGTGGGCCTACGCATCGCGCTCGGGGCGTCGGGCAGACGCGTGGCCGCGAGCATCCTCCTTCAGGGCATGGCGCCCGTCGTTGTCGGGCTCGCGGCCGGACTAGCCGCCGCCGCCGCGCTGTCCCGCTTCCTGGGTGCGCTCCTTTTCGGAATCGAGCCGCTCGACGCCATCACCTACGTCGGCGTTGCCATCGTACTGGGCTCCGTCGCCGCGGTGGCCTGCCTTGTGCCGGCGTGGAGCGCTGGGCGCACGGACCCGATGGTGAGCCTACGCGCCGAGTAGCTGGACGATGTGTGCCCGTTTCAGGCGGTCGCGGTCTCCAGTAGCCCAGCCGTCTCCAGGATGCCGCGGATTTCCTCGCGGCGCGCCTCGTTGGGGGCGGACAACGGCGGGCGCGGCGCCCCTCCCGTATAGCCCAGAATGTCGAGCGCGGCTTTCACCCCTGGAACGCCCATGCCGCCCACGATCTTCGTGTGGACGGGGCCGATGCGTTCCTGCAGGCGGCCGGCGTCGGCCTTGCGGCCGTCGTAGAACGCCACGCTGACCTCAGCCGCTTCGGCGGGCGCCAACACGCCCACCGCGCAGATGCCGCCGACCGCGCCGGTCTCCAGTCCGCCGTACAGGATGTGTCCGGACCCGACGAGCACCTGGAAGTCGTCCGCGCACTGGTCGACGAGGTCGCCGACCAGGTCGAGGTTCCCCCGGGAGTCCTTGATCCCCACGATGTTGTCGTGGTGGCTCAGCTCCGCCACCAGCCCCGTGGGGAACTCGAGGGTCGAGAGACGCAACGGCACCTGGTAGACGATGACCGGCACCGGAGACGCATCGGCCACGGCGCGGTAGTGACGCGCGAGCACCTCGGGCGTCATCGCCCCCTTGAAGTAGGCCGGAGGCATGACGAGCGCAGCGTCGGCTCCCGCATCGGCGGCCTTCCGCGTCTTCTCGATGGTGTGGCGCGTCGACTCCGCACCAGTGCCGGCGATGATCAGGCGATCGTCGGGGACCACATCCTTTGCAGCCTCCATCAGGGTGGTGAACTCGCCGTCGTCGAGAAAAACCGACTCGCCGGTCGAGCCCGCGATCAACAGTCCACGCAGCGGATGGTCGAACCAGCGTCGGAGGTTGGCGCGGAACGCGACGACGTCGACGTCACCCGTGACCGGATCGAAGGGGGTGGTGACCGGAATAAACGTGCCGCGCAGATCGATCGACATTCTATCGTCCTCCAAAGAGCTGGCTGATCTCGTCCTGCATCGACGATTGGCCGCCCTCGTTCGTGTGGGGGTCGTTGAACATGTTCATCTTCAGGTCGAAGTCCGCCGGGTTGGTCGCCGCCGCCTTCGCCACGTCGAACTCTACCACGTCACGATGCACCAGATCCATGAGGTGCTGGTCGAACGTTTGCGAGCCGTAGTGGTCCTTGCCTTCCTCGACCAGGTCGCTGATCTCGTCCATCCGGGTCTTGTCCCGGATACAGTCGCGTATCGTCGCACTCACCGGCATGACCTCCATGGCCGCGATACGACCGCCCGCCTTTCTCTGCACCAGGCGCTGGCTGATCACGGCCACAAGTTGCTCGGATAGACGGATGCGGATCATCTCCTGCTCGGCGGGATCGAAGACCGCGATGATGCGCGAGATCGTCTGGATGGCGTTCTTGGTATGCAGCGTGGAAATGACCAGGTGGCCGGTCTCCGCGGCCTTCAGCGCTGTCTCGATGGTGACCTTGTCCCGCATTTCACCGATCAGGATCACGTCAGGATCCTGGCGGAGCACGGCGCGCAGGCCGGACACGAAGTCCTCGGTGTCCGTACCGACGTCCCGCTGGGTGATGGAGCACTGGTTGTCCCGATGGAGAAACTCGATCGGGTTCTCCAGCGTGACGATGTGTAGCCTCCTGTTCCGGTTGATCCAGTTGATCATAGCCGCCATCGTAGAACTCTTCCCGGATCCTGTAACGCCTGTGACCAGGATCATGCCGCGCTCGTGCCGCGCGATGCGCTCGATGACGGGTGGGAGTTCCAGGTCCTCGAGTGTCGGGATCTCGAACGGGATCACTCGCATGACGATCATCGGCGACCCACGCTGCCTCATGATGTTCACGCGGAAGCGGCCGACGCCCGGGATCCCCCAGGAACAGTCGTAGTCGAGGAGCATGTCGAAGTTCTCCCGATCCTCCTCGCGCGGGATCAACTTCAGCGCGATCGCCTTCACCTGATCCGGCGAGAGACGCTGCTGCGTGAGCGGAAGGAGGTCCCCACCGATGCGCACGCGAACCACGTCGCCGGCCTTGATGTGGATGTCGCTGGCGCCCCGCTCGATGGCGGTCTTGAAGAGATCCTGCATGACCGATTCCTCCGGAAAGTGAGGGTCCGGCTAAGATACTACGCTTCGTCCCGCTCGCCCAAAGAATGCGCGTGCGCGGGGTCGGGGTCGGGGTCGCGGCCCTCGATCGCACGCTCGCGTTTCGGGGCCCTGGCCTCGAGGGCACGGAGCGGCACGAGCGCGACCAACACGATCAGGGTCGCACCCACGGCCGCGACATTCTCTCCAAAGCCGACCAAAAGACCGATCGCCGCCACCACCCACAGGGTCGCCGCGGTGGTCAGGCCGGTGACGCTTCCGCGCGCCTGCAAAATGGTGCCGGCTCCGAGGAAGCCCACTCCCGACACGACCTGAGCGGCGATTCGCTCCGCATCGGCAATCAGTCCGCCGCCGATCTGACCGACGCGAAACGACAGGTCGCCCAGTACTGCCGCGCCCACGCAGATCAGGATGTTCGTGCGCAGGCCCGCCGGTTTGCGTGAGTACGTGCGTTCCCAGCCGATGGCGCCACCCAGCACTACGGCAAGCACGAGGCGCGCCATGAGGCCGAGGCGGAGTTCGGGGTGGCGCGCCGAGAAGGCGCTCAACCCCTGGAGTATCTCCAACATGGGAAGAAGCTAGACGCCGTCGGCGCGAGCGGACAGACCGCCTCCCCGTGCGCGGGCGGCTTCGCGCCACCCGAGTCCCATCCGCCGGCGCACCTCCTCCATCGTGGCCGAGGCCACGGCGCGGGCCCGGTCGGCACCCTGGTCCAGGACGACCCGGACCTCTTCCGGGTGCGCACGGTAGTGTGCGGCGCGCTCGCGGAACGGCGCGAAGGCCGCGGCGATGTTCTCGGCGAGGATCTTCTTGCAATCCACGCATCCGCGTGTCGCCGCGCGACACTGCACCGCCACGTCTTCCACGGTCGCGTCGTCGCCGAAGTGCTTGTGCAGATGGTAGACGTTGCACACCTCGGGGCGGCCAGGATCGGTCCGCCGTACACGCTGCGGATCGGTGACCGCGGTGCGCACGCGAGCCCATATCTCATCGGGTTCGGCCAGGAGCCCCACCGTGTTGCCGAGGGACTTGCTCATCTTCGCATTGCCGTCGAGACCGAGGATGCGCCCGGCCTCGCCGATGAGCGGCTCGGGTTCGGGAAAGGTCTCGCCATACGCCGCGTTGAATTTCCGCGCGATCTCCCGGGTCAACTCCACGTGTTGGCGCTGGTCTTCACCCACCGGTACCACATCCGCCTTATAAACCAGGATGTCGGCAGCCTGCAGGATCGGGTAGTTCAAGATGCCCGCCGGAACCGACTCGAAGCGCGCGCTTTTGTCCTTGTACTGGGTCATCCTCTCGAGTTCACCCACTGGAGTGACTGCGTTGAAGAGCCACGCCAGTTCGGTATGCTCGTGCACGTCCGACTGCACGAAGAGGGTCGCTTTCGCGGGATCGAGCCCCACCGCGAGAAAGCTGACGGCCATGTCGAAGACGTTGCCTGGTAGCTCGGCCGGATTGCCGCCCGCCGTGATCGCGTGGTCGTCGACGATGCACCACAGGCATTCGTGCGTCTCCTGCAGGTCGACCCACCGCTTCAACGCGCCCAGGTAGTTGCCCAGGTGTACCTCACCGGAGGGCTGCATACCGCTGAAGATGCGCTTCTTCCTTGTGGGGCTGCTCGCGTCGTTCATGCTTGTAGGTCCACGCTTTCATGTCCGGGCGGTGGAAGCCACCGGACGTCATGGTCAGGCTCGGGAAACGGCTAAGTTAATCGTTGCGCCATCCGCTTCCGACCCCAACGATTCCGGTCCCTCGTGCACGACCTCGCCCGCACCGCCCTCGCCGCCGCCGACGCGGCCGTCCGTATCCACCGCCGCGACATCGGGCGTGTGGTCCTCGAAGGCGCCACCGAGAAGGGGCGCTCCGACTATGTATCACGCACCGACCTGGACGCACAAACGGCCGCACTGGAGGTCATCCGGAGCCGGCATCCCGACCACCTGATCCTGGCCGAGGAGGACGCCCGCTCGGTGACCGAGCGCCTCGCGGCGTGGAACGGCGAACCCATGTGGGTGGTCGATCCGCTCGACGGTACAGCCAACTTCCTGCACGGCCACCCGCAGTACTGCGCCTCCGTGGCGGTGGCCGTCGACGGCAGGCCCATCGCGGGTGCGGTGGTCTCCGGCTCAACGGGGGAACGCTGGTGGGCGGCCCGAGGTGACGGGGCGTTCAAGGGCGGTCGGCCCATCAGGGTGTCACCGCCCCGCCCGCTGAAGGACGCTCTGGTCGGTACCGGCTTCCCGTTCAAGCTCCTGGGCAAGCTCCCGGAATACCTGGGCCAGATGGACCGGGTGCTACGCCACTCCTCCGGCATCCGTCGGGCGGGCGCGGCCGCGATGGACCTGTGCTACCTGGCGCAGGGCTCGCTGGATGCGTTCTGGGAGTTGATCCTCGCTCCCTGGGACTTCGCCGCGGGCTGGGTCATCCTGGAAGAAGCGGGAGGCGTGATCCAGAAGCTCGACGGCTCGCCGCTCGAACTGGGCAACACGGCCTTGAAGGGCGCAAACAGTCCGGAACTGCTAGCCGCGCTTACGGAGCAGTTGAACGGCTGAGGGCCGGCGGGCGCGTTGCGCGGCGCCTGCCGGCCCTTCCCGTGTGCTCCGGAACTACGGCGAAGTCCTACGCTCCACCGACGTCGCCCTTCTCACCGGCTTCCGCACCACCGCTCTCATGCTCCGGCGCGCCGACTTTCCCGGTGATCGCATCGACGTGTACCTCCTCGATGCCGTCCTTGCCCGCGACCTTGATGTCGAAGGACCAGATCAGCTTGCCGTCCTCCTCCTCCAGTTCTCCCGCGGCGATCTTTCCGCCCGGAACCTTGGCGAGCGCCGCCGCCCTCGCGGCCTTTTCCGTGATCTTCGCGCGGGCCAGCAACTCGGCCGGCGCCTGGATCTGACCGGATTCGGCCTCCTCGCCGGCCTCGTCCGCTTCTTCGGCGGCTTCCGCGGCACCGCTCTCATGCTCCGGCGCGCCGACTTCGCCGGTGAGCGCATCGACGTGCACCTCGTCGATGCCGTCTTTGCCCGCGACCTTGATGTCGAAGGACCAGATCAGCTTGCCGTCCTCCTCCTCGAGTTCTCCCGAGGCGATCCGGCCGCCGGGAACCTTGGCGAGCGCCGCGGTCTTCGCGGCCTCCTGACCGATCTTCGTTCGCGCCACGAGTTCGGCCGGCGCGTCGATCCGGGCGCTGGCCGTCGCTTGCTGGGGGGCGGCCTCGACCGCTTCGTTCTCGGCCTGCTGTTCGTGTCCACTACGTTCGCCGCAGGCCGTCGCGGCCGCAACGATCATGGTGGTCGTCAGGATAGTCCGGACCCTCATGGTATCCTCCAAGGTGAAGAAACGCCGTGATCGTGCACGGAAAATAGAGGGCCGGGCTAACAGGGCGATTACATCCGTCGACAAATCGCCGCCAAAGGCACGCAACTACGCGAAGCCGTGATGGAGCAGCCCAGCCCCGGAGCCGGTTCCCCCGCGAGTATGAGCATCCCCAGCGAAGGACCTGAAAAAAACGCGGGGGCCCGGACCGAAGTCCGAACCGCCGCGCGCCTCGTACGTTCTCGCCGCTGCCCTTCCATCATGGACTTGAGGGCCCGGCGGCAGCGCCCTCCTACGTCGTGGTGGCCTGCACCTGGATCTTGCGACCCTTGGCCTCGGCGACCTTCGCATGCGAATGCGCAGGATGGCCATGATAGCCGCAACCAGAGTGCTACCCGGAACGACCGTAACACCTGTCAAAATCAACGGCCGCAATGGGTTGCACCATCACCGTCTCCTGCCAATTCGGCAAACCCAGTACCCCTGGCGTGCCGATCCGGCAAAGGTGGCCCCACGCTTGCATATCCTCTCGGGTGACCCGTGCTGGACGCCGGCGTGGTGTGTGCGAGATTGCACGGTCGGTACACGGATCGAACGGATTTGGCGAGAGAGGTACTGAGCGTGGACAAACGGATCCCGGTAGGCGTGCTTGGCGCCACAGGAATGGTGGGTGCGCGGCTCGTCGGGATGCTCGCGGACCATCCTTGGTTCCGCCTCGCGGAGGTCGCGGCCTCCGAGCGTTCGGCCGGAGAAGCGCT
>JBBSOM010000082.1:0-8280 GCA_038259715.1 Longimicrobiales bacterium | reverse complement strand
GTTCTACTTCCGCACCACGGACGTGACCGGGGCCGCGAACCTGCCGGCCGGCGTCGAGATGGTCATGCCCGGCGACAACGTGCAGATGGAAGTCGAGCTCATCACCCCGATCGCTCTGGAGAAGGAGCTTCGGTTCGCCATCCGCGAGGGTGGACGCACGGTGGGCGCGGGCGTGGTGACCGAAGTCATCGAGTAAGGACCCTGAAAGGGGGCCTTCCCAACGGGAGGCCCCCTTTCCTCGGCCCCACAAGGTAGGAACAGCCCCCAGCGGTCGAACGCCAGCCGCTGGATGGGATCAGCGGTTCAGAAGGAAGCGGTCGAGGGGGCCCGAGGACAGCCCCCCGTTTGCAGCGAGGCTCGGCCGCGCGTAGCGGCCGAGCGAGGCAGAGGAAGTAAGGTAGTCGATACGAGTGACCAGCGGCCGAGCGGCCGAGTCGCAAACGGGGGGCTGTCTTCGGACCCCCCCCACCAGAGATGAGAAATGGCTGACAGAATCCGAATCCGACTGAAGGCGTTCGACCACTGGGTGGTCGATCAAACCGCCGCTGACATTGTACGCACGGCGCAGAAGACGGGCGCGACGGTGCGGGGGCCGATTCCGCTCCCCACCCGGCGCGAGCGTTGGACTGTGCTTCGCTCCCCGCACGTGGACAAGAAGAGCCGGGAGCAGTTCGAGCTTCGGACGCATAAGCGGCTGATAGACATCGTGGATAGCCGCCCGCAGACGATCGACGCGTTGACCAAGCTGGATCTACCGGCCGGTGTCGACGTCGAGATCAAGGTCGACTGACGGAGGAACTCCGGACATGCCCGGATTGATTGGTAGAAAGATCGGCATGACGCGGATCTTCGATGAGGAGGGGGTTCAGATCCCCGTAACCGTCATCGAAGCCGGTCCTTGCCCGGTCGTACAGATGAAGTCGGAAGACGGGAACGGGGACGTTCGCGCGGTCCAACTGGGCTTTGGTGCCCGGAAGGCCAAGCACGCCACCCGGGCCGAGGTGGGTCACGCCGCCAAGGCGGGCCTCGAAGCCGCCCCCCGGATCCTTCGTGACTTCCGGTTGCACGAGAATGAAGAGTACGAGGTGGGACAGCAGCTCACCGTCGAGGTCTTCGAAGCTGGTGATCGCGTGAAGGTCACCGGTCATTCCAAGGGTCGTGGGTTCCAGGGCGTAGTGAAACGCCATGGGTTCAGCGGACGCCCGGGGGGGCACGGACATCCGATGTCCCGTACCCCCGGTTCCATTGGGCCCGGTACCAACCCGTCGCGCGTCATCAAGGGGAAGAAGCTCCCCGGACGCATGGGCGGGACCCGCACCAGTGTTCGCAACATCCAGATCGTGAAGGTGGATAGCGAACGAAATCTGCTATTCGTAAAGGGCGGCGTTCCCGGCGCCCGTGACGGCTACGTCCTGATCTCGAAGTGAGCCATGTATAAGGCGCGCTACCATAAGGTCGACGGCACGAAGGGGGAGGCGCGGGCGCTGCCCGACGCCCTCTTCGATGGCGTCGTGAACGAGAGCGTCATGCACCGTGTGGTGAAGGCGTACCTCTCGAACCAGCGGCAAGGCACTGGCTCCGCGAAGTCGCGGAGTGAAGTGTCCGGCGGCACGAAGAAGCCCTGGCGGCAGAAGGGTACGGGTCGTGCTCGGGCCGGCTCCACGCGAGCGGTGCAATGGAAGGGGGGTGGTCGGGCGTTCCCTCCGATCCCGCACTCCTGGCGCGAGCGTGTGCCTCGAAAGGTGAAGGCGCTGGCCCGTCGTTCCGCGCTGAACGACCGCGCCGAGGCCGATCGGGTGGTGCTGGTTGACGTGCCCTCCATGGAGGCGCCGAAGACCCGGACCCTGACGGGGTTCCTGGCTTCGCTCGAGCTGCCTGGAAAAGTGCTGATCCTTACCGATGGGAAGAACGAAAACGTCTACCTGTCAGCCCGGAACCTGAAGAACGTGTCCGTCCTGCCCTTTGGCGACGAGTCCGTCTACGACGTGCTGTGGGCGCACACGGTGGTCATCGAGCGCGCTGCCCTCGACAAGCTGGGCGAGTCGAGCGCCGCGACCGCGACGACCGACGAGGACTTCGAGGACGATGACGAGGAGGTGGACAATGCGTGAGCCCCAGGACGTCATCGTGTCTCCGGTGGTGACCGAGAAGACTGCCGACCAGATGGAGGCGCAGAGTCTGTACACCTTCATCGTGGCCGAGAACGCCAACAAGATCGAGATCGGAGCCGCCGTCGAGCGCCTGTGGGACGTGACGGTCAAGGACGTCCGCACCATGCGCTACGCCGGCAAGTCGCGCCGCTCGTCCATGGGGCGCATGGCCAAGAGCCAGAGCAGGGGCCGCCGCCCATCGTACAAGAAGGCGGTCGTCCAGCTCGCAAAGGGTGAACACATCGAGCTCTACGAGGTCGGCTGATCATGAGCATCAAGAAATTCAAGCCGATGACGCCGGGCACCCGGTTCCGCTCGATCCTCGAGAACGAGGTGATCACGCGGAAGGGTCCCGAGCGATCGTTGACGGAGTCGCTCAGTGGTAGCGGCGGACGCAACCACCACGGGCACATCACCGTGCGCCGTCGTGGCGGCGGTCACAAGCGGAAGTACCGCGTGATCGACTTCAAGCGCAACAAGTTTGGTATTCCCGCGGTGGTCAGCGAGATCGAGTACGACCCGAACCGGTCGGCCAACATCGCGTTGCTTACGTACGCGGACGGCGAGAAGCGCTACATTCTGCACCCCAAGGGGATGAACGTGGGCGACCGTGTGTCGTCCGGCCCCGAGGCGGATGTCCGGGTGGGGTGCGCGATACCGCTCCACCAGGTCCCGTTGGGCACCTCGGTGCACAACGTGGAGTTGAAGCCGGGCAAGGGCGGGCAGATGGCGCGCTCGGCGGGCGCCAGCGTGTCCGTCATGGCCAAAGAGGGCGACTACGTGACGCTGCGTCTGCCGTCGACCGAAGTGAGGCGCGTCCGCAGGGAGTGCCTCGCCACCATCGGCGAAGTGGGCAATGGCGACCATGAGTTGACGGTTCTCGGCAAGGCGGGCGCAAATCGGTGGCGCGGCCATCGACCGAAGGTGCGCGGCGTCGCGATGAACCCGGTCGACCACCCCCTCGGTGGCGGCGAGGGCCGGACTTCCGGGGGTCGTCCTCCGGTCTCGCCATGGGGCAAGCCCGAAGGGAAGAAGACCCGGAACAAGAAGAAGGATTCAACGAAGATGATTGTGCGCGGTCGCCGTCGCGGTAAGGCGACGCAGTAACTCGAGCTGAGGTCTGAGAGATGCCACGGAGCGTAAAGAAGGGGCCTTTCATCAGTGAGCGCCTGCTCCTCCGCGTGGAGGTGATGAACTCCCGCAACGAGAAGAAGGTGATCAAGACGTGGGCCCGTGCCTCGACGATCTCCCCTGAATTCGTCGGCCACACCGTGGCCGTGCATAACGGCAACAAGTTCATCCCCGTGTACATCACGGAGAACATGGTGGGTCATAAGCTCGGTGAGTTTTCCCCGACGCGCCTCTTCCGGGGGCACGGGGGCAAGCTGGCCGACAAGCGGGCCAAGGCCAGGTAGTGGAACACGCGATGGAAGCGAAAGCGATCGCCCGGGAAGTCAGCATGAGCCCCCGCAAGGTGCGGCTCGTGGTGGATCAGATCCGGGGAAAGTCGGTGAACGAGGCGTACGCCATCCTGCAGTTCTCGAAGAAGAGCGCGTCGGAGCCGGTGGGCAAGACCCTCCGCTCCGCAGTGGCGAACGCTCAGGTGAAGGCTCAGGACGACGGGGGCGTGCTCGACATCGACGATCTCATGGTTCGCGAGATCTTCGTGGACGAGGGGCCGACCCTGCGCCGCTGGAAGGCCGCGGCTCAGGGCCGTGCCGCACCACGCCGTCACCGTACGAGCCACATCACCGTTGTGGTCGACACTAAGGACGCCTGAGGATATGGGACAGAAGACACACCCGCACGGGTTTCGGCTCGGGATCGTCAAGGACTGGAAGTCCCGCTGGTATGCGGAGCGCGACTTCCCACGCCTCCTTATGGAGGACGAGACGATCCGCAAGTATCTTCGCCGCCGCCTGTCGCATGCGGCGCTGGCGGAGATCATCATCGAGCGGAAGCCGAGCAAGATCGTCGTGACGCTGCACACGGCTCGCCCCGGTGTCGTGATCGGGAAGCGGGGGTCCGAGGTGGACAAGCTGCGTGACGAGTTGGCGGTTCTGACGAATTCCGAGATCTCCGTGAACGTCGAGGAGATCAAGCGGCCCGAAGTCGAGGCTTACCTGGTGGCCGAGAACGTCGCCCACCAACTCCGGCAGCGCATTTCGTTCCGCCGTGCCATGAAGCGGGCCGTGCAGTCGGCGATTCGTGCCGGCGCGGAGGGCATCAAGATCCAGTGCTCGGGGCGCCTGGGCGGAGCCGAGATCGCCCGCAGGGAAGCGTATCATGAAGGCCGTGTGCCTCTGCATACCCTACGTGCGGATATCGACTACGCCCAGATCCACGCCTTTACCACCTACGGTGCGATCGGCGTGAAGTGTTGGGTCTTCAAGGGTGAGGTCGTGGAGGAACGGCGGGGCCGCACGTACTCCACGGGCTCCTGACCGACTGACGAGGTAAGACGATGCTAGCGCCAAAGCGGGTCAAATACCGCAAGCAGTTCAAGGGCCGCATGAGCGGCAAAGCCACCCGGGGCAACAAGGTTTCCTTCGGGGAGTATGGCCTGCAGGCCATTGAGCCGGCATGGATCACGAACCGGCAGATCGAGGCGGCTCGTGTGGCCATGACGCGCCATATCAAGCGTGGCGGCAAGGTCTGGATCCGGATTTTTCCGGACAAGCCCATCACCTCCAAGCCCGCGGAAACGCGGATGGGCAAGGGGAAGGGCAACCCGGAGGGCTGGGTCGCGGTCGTGAAGCCGGGCCGCATCATGTTCGAGCTCGAGGGAGTGGACACGAAGACGGCGCAGCGCGCGATGGAGCTCGCTGCCGCCAAGCTCCCGATCAAGACCCGGTTCGTCGTACGCGACGAGCAGCTCTAGGAGACGACGGATGAAGGCCGAAGAAATCCGTGAATGGGACGAAGTGGAGCTCGCGGCTCGCGTCAGGGAGCTGAAGGAAGAGCAGTTCAAGCTGCGCTTTCAGGCGTCCATGATGGAGCTCGAAAACCCGACCCTGCTCAAGCACATCCGGCGCGACATCGCGCGCCTCAAGACGGTTCTTCGCGAGCGTGAGCTCGCCCGGAACGGGTAACAGGAAAACCATGGCCGAGACTCAGGTCCAGCAGGAAGAGACGCAGGGCGTCGAAGACGCGCGAGCCCGTCGCAAGGTGCGGATAGGGATCGTTGTCAGCGACAAGTCCGACAAGACCGTGACCGTGGAGGTCGAAAGGCGGTTCGCGCACCCTCTGTACGGGAAGGGCATGAAGCGCAACAAGAGGCACCACGCGCACGACGAGAACAATGAGTTCAGGACAGGGGACGTGGTCCGTATCATGGAGACCCGCCCACTGTCGAAGACGAAGCGGTGGCGGGTGTTGGAGCTCATCGAGCGTCCCGCGTAAGCTGCCGAACCGATGAATAGAGAGACACTGAGATGATCCAGCAGGAGTCGATCCTCCGGATCGCGGACAATACCGGAGCCAAGACGGCGCTGTGTATTCGCGTCTTGGGTGGCTCACGCCGCCGGTACGCGGGTGTGGGCGACGTGATTGTGGCGACGGTCAAGGACGCCATTCCCAACGCCGGGATCAAGAAGGGTGACGTGGTCAAGGCAGTCGTAGTCCGGACGGCCAAGGAAACGCGCCGGAAGGACGGCACCTACATCCGCTTCGATGACAACGCGGCGGTGATCATCAATCCCCAGGGCGAGCCGCGCGGTACCCGTATCTTCGGGCCCGTCGGCCGTGAACTTCGAGAGAAGAAGTACATGAAGATCGTTTCCCTGGCGCCCGAGGTGCTCTGATGGGTGCGAGGAAGTTCAAGATCGTGAAAGGGGACCGGGTGCGCGTCATCCGCGGCAACTTCCGGGACATGGAGGGCACCGTCCTGGAGGTGCTGACCGCCAAGGGCCGTGTGCGGGTCGAAGGGGTGAACACACGCAAGAAGCACCAGCGTCCCACACAGGCCAACCCCGACGGCGGCATCATGAGCATTGACGCACCCGTCGACATCTCGAACGTCATGCTCATCGATCCCGCCACGGGCGAGCCGAGCCGGACGCGTTTGCGGATCGAAGAGGATGGCACGAAGGAACGGATTTCCGTCAAGAGCGGCAATCCCATTCCCAAGCCGCGGTAAGGCACGGACGAACGGATCATGGAACCAAGACTCAAGAACCACTACCAGAGCCATGTGCGGCCCAAGCTCCAGGAGGAGTTCGGGTTCGCGAACCCGCATCGGGTTCCGCGGCTGACGAAGATCGTACTCAACGTGGGTGTGGGTGACGCCACGAAGGACCAGAAGCTCCTTCAGAGCGTTGTCGACGAGCTCGGGATCATCACCGGCCAGAAGCCGGTGGTGAATCGCGCCCGGAAGTCCATTTCCAACTTCTCGCTGCGTGAAGGGATGCCCGTGGGTGTCTCGGTCACGCTCAGGCAAGAGCGGATGTGGTACTTTCTGGATCGCCTCATCGCGACCGCGATCCCCCGTATCCGGGACTTCCGCGGGTTGCTGACGCGCTCGTTCGACGGCCGTGGCAACTACACGATGGGCGTGAAGGAGCAGATCATCTTCCCGGAGATCAACTACGACCGGGTGAACAAGATCCATGGGATGGACATCACGTTCGTGACGTCCACCGACAAGGACGACGAGGCCTTCGCCCTCCTCCGTGAAATGGGTTTCCCATTCCGCGGAACGGTGCCGGTCCAGGTCGGCGCCGCATAGGAACAGGAGAACCAAGAGAATGGCCAGGAAGGCACTCATTGAAAAGTCGAAGCGCGAGCCGAAATTCAGCACGCGTGCAAGGAACCGGTGCCAGCGTTGTGGGCGTCCGCGTGCCTACCTCCGGAAGTTCGGCCTTTGCCGAATCTGTTTCCGCGAGATGTCGCTCCGGGGCGAGATCCCCGGGGTCCGCAAGTCGAGCTGGTAAGGGGCAGAAATCGATATGATGACCGATCCGATCGCGGACATGCTCACGCGACTCCGCAACGCCGCCATGGCCGGCCACAAGTGGGCCGACATGCCGGTATCCAAGCTGAAGGTCGAGATGGCCAGGATCCTCAGTGATAACGCCTATGTCCACGCCTTCAAGGTCCTGGAGGACGGCAAGCACGGGGTCCTTCGGGTGTACCTCAAGTATTACGAGGGCCAGCCTGTGATCCGGCACCTGGAGCGGGTCTCCCGTCCCGGACGTCGTCACTACGTGGGGGCCGAGGACATCCCGCGGGTCCGCAATGGCCTCGGAATGGCGATCCTGTCCACGTCGATTGGTGTGCTCTCCGATCGCGGTGCGCGTGAGCGCGGCGTCGGCGGTGAGCTCATGGCCCTGGTCTGGTAAGCGAGAACGAGACGATGTCTAGAATAGGCAAGCTGCCGGTTTCGATCCCGAAGGGCGTGCAGGTCAGCCACGCCGATGGGACGGTGACGGTGAAAGGACCCAAGGGAGATCTGTCTCTGACGGTCCACCCCGACATGCAGATCGTGGTGGACGAGAGCGAGATTCGCGTCCAGAGACCCTCCGAGGAGCAAGGTCATCGTGCGCTCCACGGACTGACCCGTTCGCTGGTGGCGAACATGGTCGAAGGGGTCACGAATGGCTTCACGAAGACGCTGGAGATTGTCGGCGTCGGCTACCGCGCCGAGGTCAAGGGAGAGGGCGTCACGCTCAACCTGGGGTTCTCGCACCAGATCCACTATGCGGCGGTGGCAGGGGTCACGGTCACATGTCCGAATCCGACCACGGTTGTCGTTTCGGGATCCGATAAACAGCGTGTGGGACAGGTTGCGGCCGAGATCCGCGGGTTCCGGCCGCCCGAGCCCTACAAAGGGAAGGGTGTTCGTTATCGAGGTGAGCAGATCCGGCGCAAGGCCGGAAAGACGGCTGGGGCATAAGACATGACGTTCATCAAGCGTAGCAAGCTCAAGAAGAGCCGTGGGCTGCAGCGGAAGCGTCGCCATCTGCGTGTCCGGAACAAGGTGGCGGGTTCGGCTGCGAGGCCGCGCCTGTCGGTGTTCCGCTCAATCAAGCATATCGAGGGTCAGCTCATCGACGATGATGCCGGCGCCACGTTGGTGGGGTTGTCGACGCTTACCGCGGAGCTGAAGGACTTCAAGGCGGAAGGCAGGAAC
>JBBSOM010000081.1:0-8296 GCA_038259715.1 Longimicrobiales bacterium | reverse complement strand
CTTCTCCTGCGCCACCGGAAGAGCGAGGCCCTCGCGGCGGTCGAGCGTGATCCAACGGCGATCTTCGGCATCCAGGCCCGTTCCCGCCAGAAGCACCGGAACGTACGTCGCATCGAGGTGGGTGAAGCGGTGGCGTACCTGCGGGAGTTGAAAGGGGCCCCCGAACGGTTCGGAGTCGGCTCGCACCGACGCGCCCGCGGCTCCCGCCGCTATGCGGGCCGCCTCGATCACGTCTCCGTCTGCCGGCGCCTCGGGAAAGGCCCACAGGCCGGCCAGCAGCCCACCCTCGGGGCGCCGTACCAGGAGTGCCCGCCCGCCCGGATCGACGACCACGGCCGACGCGAACCGCCGGGTCGGTACGTCCTTCCGCTTGGGCGGCACGGGCCGCTCGAGTTGGGTGCCCGCGGCCCGAGCGGCGCACCACCCGGACCACGGGCACGCATCACACGACGGCGCTCGCGGCGTGCACACGGTCGCGCCCAACTCCATGAGCGCCTGGTTCCAATCGCCCGGGCGCTCGGGAGCGACGAGGACGGTCGCGGTCTCACGAAGCCACGCCGTGCCGGGCGCCGGCTCATCGAACATCCGGGCCAGCACGCGCTTCACATTGCCGTCCACAGCCGGTACCGCTCGGTCGAACGCGATGCTCGCGACGGCCCCGCCGGTGTACTCTCCCACGCCAGGCAACTCCCGGAGACGTTCGAGGGTGTCCGGTATACTGCCCCCGAAGCGCTCTCGCACCACCCGGGCTCCCTGGTGCAGGTTCGTGGCGCGGCGGTAGTATCCGAGACCCTGCCAGGCGAGCAGAACGGCATCCCGTGACGCGTCGGCCAGCGCCTCCACGTCCGGGAACAGCCCAACCCAGCGCCTGTAGTATGGGATGACCGTCTCCACCCGGGTCTGCTGGAGCATCACCTCCGAGACCCAGATGCGGTACGGATCGGTTTCGCCGCGCCACGGCAGATCGCGCTGGACCCGGTCGTAGTGGTCCAGCAACGCCCTGCGGACGTCGGCGAGGACCGAGGACGGAAGGACGACCGAGGTACCCGAAGGTTCCCGAGGCAGGTCGGACATGCGCTTCACCACCTACACAAAGTACAAGGGCCGTTGGCTCGACGCCCTGAACCTCGAGTCCCTCATGGAGTCCCTCTCGGACTTCCTGCTGGACGGGGGCTTCGCGGGCGGCCCCAACTTCCACCCCTACTGGGGCTGGTCGGGCCTGGACGACCCGAAGTCCACCAACTCGCTCAAGGAAGCCCTGCTGCGGGCGCTGCTCGAGAGCGGGCAACTCACGCCGGAAATGATCGCGGAGTTGCGGGGTGAGGGCGAGGGAGACGAAAACCTCCAGCGTGAGATGGCCGAGCTCCTCGACCAACTCATCCAGCGTATGGTGGAGGAAGGCTACATCACCCTGGAAGGTGGCCAACCCACACTACCCGGCCAGACGCACGACGTCACCGGCCAGGGCAAGATCGACGACGCCAAGCAGGCCGCCCAGAACGTGCAGTTCAATCTGACCGGCAAGGGTACGGACTTTCTGGGCTACAGCGCGCTGAAAGGCCTCCTCGGCGCCATCGGAAAGGCGGACTTCGGCGTGCACGACACGCCGCATCTGGCCACAGGCGTCGAAGCGGATGCCGCGTCCAAACCATACGAGTTCGGGGACGTGCTCAACCTGGACGTAGCGGCCACGCTCAAGAATGCAATCGAGCGTGAGGGACTCCACGTGCCGCTGAACCTGGAGTACGGCGACCTCATGGTGCACCAGGCGGAGTACCGGTCGTCGTGCGCGACCGTGCTGATGCTCGACATCAGCCATTCGATGATCCTCTACGGTGAGGACCGTTTCACGCCCGCCAAACGCGTCGCGCTCGCGCTGTCACACCTGATCCGCACGCAGTTCCCGGGAGACTCCCTTCGTGTCGTCACGTTCGGAGATCGTGCCACGGAGATTCCCCGGTCGCAACTCGCCAAGGCGCAGGTCGGGCCGTTCCACACGAACACCGCGGAGGGACTGGAGATCGCGCGGCGCATCCTGGCGTCGCAGAAGAAGGACATGAAGCAGATCATCATGATTACCGACGGGAAGCCCAGCGCGATCACGCTTCCCGACGGGCGCGTCTACACGAACTCCGGCGGCCTCGACGCGCATATCCTGCGGCGCACCTTCGAAGAGGTCGCTGCGTGCCGGAAAGCCGGGGTGCTGATCAACACCTTCATGCTCGCCCGGGATCCCTACCTCGTCCAATTCGTGCAGAAGGTCTCCGAAATCGCTCGTGGCAAGGCCTACTTCACCAGCACGATGACGCTCGGTCAGTACATCATGATGGACTTCATGAAACGGAAGCGGAAGAGGGTCGGTTGAGGGTGCGCGGGCCGCTCGCCGGACTGCTTCCGGCGGTCTCCCTGCTCGTTTTCGCCAGTGCGTGCGCCCCGAGCGGCGACGCGCCTCCGCCACCGCAGGAAGAGCTTCTCCCCGGCGGCTATGAGGTCGTGGTCGATACCGGACGAAACGACCCTGGACACTTCCAGGTCTCCCACGACGAGGACTTCCTGCATGTCATGACCGGCCCCGGCGGCATCGCCTGGAGGCCGGCCGACACGGTCTCGACCGGCGACTTCCTGGCCGAAGCCACCCTGAAGGTCATCGGCGCGCCGCTCGGCTACCGCGAGGGCTTCGGCATCTTCGTGGGTGGGAGGAATCTGACGGCACCCGGCACCCGCTACACCTACCTGCTGGTGCGCGCCACCGGGGAGTTCATGATCGCCGAGCGCCGACCCACCGCGACCGATACGCTCGTCGGGTGGACACCGGACTCCGCCGTGGAGAAGGTGACCGACGATCACGCCGATCCCACGAACGTCGTAGGAATCATGGCGATAGGCGACGAGGTGCACTTCCTGGTCAACGGCTCGATCGTGCATCGCATGCCCGCGACCGATGTCGACCTCTACGGCCTCACCGGGCTCCGCATCAGCCATCGCTTGGATGTGCAGGTCCCATCGTGGTACCTGGGGGCTCCACCGTTGGAGACAGGAGGGTAGGCGGACGGAGCGCGGTAGCCTCGGGGCGCCCGCCCGCTGGTTGTTGGGTTTCGTGGCAGCGCTCTGCATCCTCGCGTCCGGGGCCTGTGGCGAAGCGGACACGAGGACGACCTCGCCTCCTGCAAGCCTGGAACCGACTGTCGAGTTGCTGATCTCCCCGCAACTGAACGACTCCGCCTTTCTGGGTGCCCGAACCGTGTTGGAGCTCGCCGACGGTTCAGGCTTTGTTGCCGCAGATGCCTATGTGCCACGACTCGTGTTCTTTGACTTCAAGGGTGGGATCACGCGCAGTGTCGGTCGCGCGGGGGACGGACCCGGGGAGTATGAGCGAGTCTCTGGGTTGGTCCGGGTCGATGATGGCCTTGTCGCCTGGGACTTCTTCAAGATGCGAATAACCGTGCTGACGTCCGCCGGCGCCGTCATGCGTACCGCGCCTACGCCGTTCATCGGCGCATCGGCCAGCCCGTCGTCGACACGACCGGAAAGCAACTCACCCTGCTGAAACGGGAGATAGCGGCGCCACTTCGTGATGCCCGCACCCTGCGCGAGATCCAGGAGCGGCGGGCCCGCATCAGCAGGTTCTCGGGGTCGAAAGCCGCGGCTGAGGCCGTCTACCCGTATGATCCCAACTACCGCTCGTTCCACGAAGACAGTTGCGAGCGGCTTTGGGTCGAGACCCTCCGAGGAACCGACCATACTACGTCGCGGATGTCTTCTCCAGGAATGGCGCCTTCGTGTCCGAGGTGGTCTTTCCGGTCAAGGGTGCGACTCACGATGTGACCTCAGCCCGAGCCTATCTGATCGTGCCTGACGAGGAGTCGGGCCTCCCTGGCATCGCCGTGGTGCGCCTCGGGGGACTTTGCCTGTCACTGAGTCTGATGTGTCTTTCGGCTCTCCTCCCCGAACTCGCCGTACGTGCGGCGCAGCACTCCCGCGTGCGGTCTCCCCCGAATGAATGCACCGAGACGGAAGGCCAACCACCAGGGCGCCCAGGATGAAGGCCAGGGCCGGTAGCGTTCGCATGCCTATCTGCGAATCCACCGCGCCGGAGCCTTCCGCCCGTACTCGTCCTGCGTGTACCCGGTCACCATCCCATCCGTGACACGCGTGACCTGCGTCCCTGCCGGAAACACGGCCTGACGAAGGGTCCGGGCCTCGAGATCGAAAACATCCCACACCTCCGAACCCCATCCTTGCGTCGAACCCACCCGGAGAACGTCCTCTCCCATCGCGCCGACTGCGAGCGCTCGCTGGACCCACACCTCCCTACTCCCCACGCATCTGACCGCTGAGACGAGCGGCGCATGTTCCGGCAAGGGCGTTTGGTCGAGAAGTTGCCGGATACGTTCAGGGGCAACATCGCTACCCAACCGACGGGAGAGCGATCGGCGCAGGAGTTCACCAATGTGAGCAGCATCTCCCTCGCTCAGAGCTTGTTCTCGCGCACCTCCGTCCAGAATCGTCGTTACCGCACCCCGGTCGGTGACCTTCAAGAGATACTGGTCCGTGCGTCCCACGACGAGTCGGCCGTCAGCGAGTCTGCACCACCCCGGAAGGGCCGCAAGGGGGCCGGCCGCGGAGGGCAAGGCCAGCGACCCGAGATCCATCAACGTCTCGAATCCAGGATCGACCAGGGAGAGCGTCTCGATACGCTGGGGAGTGGACACTCGGCGAACCACTAACCGGTCGCCCGCCCGTCGCCAATCCAAGGTCAGACCTTCGGCGACGGACACGGGCACGCTGCCCAGCACGGCCCCGCCGAGGTCGAAGAGCGATATGCGTTGGTTCAGAAGGTCGGGGACGGCTACGGTATCGCCGAGCACGACCAGATCGGTCAGCCCAGATGCCCAAAACTCGCCAGGGCCCTCGCCGTCCCCGCCGAAGCGGGCGCGCTCTGCCCCGGCGGAGTCCAGCACGACGATGTGCGGCGCGAGGGCATCCAAGACGACAAGGTTGCCCTGCCGTCCGGGAGCAACGTCGATAATGTCACCGAAGTCGGGGAGCCCCGCTGAAAACGGTACGCCCGCAAGCGCGACCCGGTCGCGCGCCGTCACGCTCTCCACGGTCTCGAAGATGCGGATTCCAGCGCTGTCGCGTACGACGAGCGAGGAGACCCGAGCGTCGCTGCGACAACCCAAGCAGCAGATCAACGCCAGCGGCACCGCGAGTGATGGCTTCATGAGGCGGCCCCGCTACGAGCCTTGCCCCTTCCCAACCCGGTCGTCGCGTCGGGACCTCTCCCTCACCCCTCGGGTGCGTCGACCTCGCTCAGCGGCTGTGCCCGGAGCGTCTGGGCCTTCTTGCGCAGCCAAACGAAGAAGGTCCCCACCATCCCCAGGGGGACGAGGCTCATGAACGCCGTAGTGGCGATGAACGCGGCGCGGTTCTCCTCACGCGGGTCGAAGCATACCGCGCAGGCATGCGCCGCGTCGGGGAAAACCACGAGCGCCACGAGAGCGACGACAGAGACCGGAATCCAACGACGGTTCATCATCCCGAAACCACCTCTCAAAGGTACACCTTGAGATAAAGTATGGGCCAAACCAGGACCACGAAATACCAGAACACCTGCACGGTCCCGAACTGGGACGGTGTGAGCAGTCCCCGACGCAGGCGGAACCATGCCCATGTGAGGCCGAGGATGGCACCGATCGCATGGACCGCGTGCGTGCCGACGATCAGATAGAAGAAGGCGCCGTACGCGCTGGACTGCATGGTGAGCCCATCGGCGAGCAGCGCCGCCCACTCGACACCCTGGAAGACGACGAAGAAGAGTCCCAGCAGAACGGACAGCGCCATTGGCACCAGCGCGCGCGAACGCTGCTTCTGGTATGCGAAGTGCGCCGCCACGAGGATCAAGCCGCTCGCGAGGAGCGCCGCCGTGTTCAACGCGGTCGATTCCAGCGGAAGGCGCGGCTGCCCGAAGGGCGGCCACATCTGGCCGGCGGCCCCCGCCTTCACGATCGCATGTGCCGAGATGAGCCCCGCGAAGAGCATCGCCTCGGTGAAGATGAACATGATCATGCCGAGCACGCCGCTCGAAATGAGATGCGGCGACTTCCGCGGTTCGCTGCGACCGCTGCCGGGCATGACCATGGTTCCGGAAGACACGCTCTCCGCCCTACTTCTTCAGGGTCTTGATGAAGGCGAGCAACTGCTCGGCTTGTTCTTGATTGTACAACGCACCCCACGCAGGCATCGCGGCGGACTTCCCGACCGACGCGCCGCCTTCGCGGATGGCCTTGATCAACACATCGTCCGTCTTGTCCGCCCAGAAAGCCGGGTCCGCGAAGTCCGCGGGCTTCGGATCGAGCGCGGCCGAGCCCGGACCGTCACCTTGCCCGGTGGGGCCGTGACATGTGGAGCACACCGTTTGGAACTGGGTCTGGGCGCTGAAGGCGACCGGAGGCGGAGCGGGTGCGGGTGCGGCCGCCTCTGCGGGCGCGGCCTCCTCCGCCCCGCCTGCCTCTCCCTCACCATGGCCATGCGGCGGCGGGATGCCTCGCGCCGTGGCGGCGAGCGCGGCGTCGTTGACCCAGTTGCGGCCCGAATCCCGCATGACGTCGGGCGCGACGCCGGCGAAGAAGAGCGCCATCATGGCCAGCGCCGTCACCAGCAGCCACTTCGCGATCCGCTTTTCCGAACGCAGGTGCATGAAGTTCTGGATGACCAGATCGGCCTTGACGATCGCAACGCCGAACGCCGTGATCAACGTGAGCCAGAAGATACCCAGATGGGGTCCCGCGACGCTGATGGCCAGCAGGATCACCAGCGTGATGTAGATCTTCAGGTAGTTGATATGCTTGTGCTCTGACATGTCTCGATCCACCTACTTGGCGATGTAGAGCAGCGGAAACAGGAAGATCCACACCACGTCGACGAAGTGCCAGTAGATGCCGACCAGCTCGACCCGTTGTAGCTCCCGTCCTTTGGCGGCGTCCCGCGCGACAAAGCCCATCACGATCGCGCCCGCGATGACGTGCATCGCATGGAGGCCGGCCGCCGTGTAGTAGAACGCCCAGAACCCGTTCGAAGCGATCGTGTAGCCCTCGCTGATCTCCCCGTACCATTCGAAGCTCTTGATGCACACGAAGAGGAGGGCGCCCAGCATCGTGAACATCAGGAACCTGGCGGCCTTCTTCCCGTCGCCCCGCTCGGCGGCCTGGTGCGCGAGCACCGCTGTGAAGCTCGAGGTGAGGAGCACGAAGGTGTTGGTAGCACCGATCCAGGTGTTCGTCACCGCGGCGGCGTTGGCCCACTCCGGGTGGCCGATGCGGTGCATGACGTAGGACAGCAGGAGGCCGCCGAAGATGACGATCTCCGACGCCAGGACCCACCAGATGGCCAGACGGCCCGTGGGGATCCCGGTCGCGCTACGTGTGGTTGCTATGGGCTTCTGCACGTTCGATTACCCTCAGGCAGGCAGGTTCTGGGGCCAGTAGTCCTCGTCGCGATCCGGATGGCCGTACTCGTAGGCGCCGCGATACACGCTCGGCATCTCGTCGACGGGCCAGTTTCCGTGAGGCGGCGGCGACTCCGTGGTCCATTCCAGCGTGTTGGACTTCCACGGGTTCTTCGGCGCCTTCGGCCCGCTCAGCCAGCTCTTGATGGTGTTGTAGAAAAACACGAACTGGAAGAGCAGCAGCACGACGAGCGACATCGTCGCGAAGATCCGGACCGGCTGCATGTGCTGCAGCTCCGGGAAGTTCTGGAAGTTGTAGATCCTGCGGTGCTGACCGCCCAGGCCCAGCACGAAGAGCGGAATGAAGATGCAGTTGAACGGGATGATCGTGCCCCAGAAATGAATCTTGCCCAGGGTGTCGTTCATCATTTTCCCGAACATCTTCGGGAACCAGTACGTGAAGGCCGTAAACGTCCCGATGATCGCGATGGGGAAGAACGTGTAGTGGAAGTGCGCCAGCACGAAGTAGGTGTCGTGCAGGTAGACATCGGCGCCACTTGCCCCCAGGAAGATCCCGGTCACGCCGCCGATCAGGAACTCGCCCATGAAGCTGAGCGCCCACAGCATCGGCGTCGTCAGGCGGATCGAGCCGCCGTACAGCGTGGCGATCATCACGAAGAGCATCTCGGCGATGGGCACAGAGATCAGCAGCGTGGTGACCGTGAAGATGTTGGCCATGCGCGGGTCGATGCCCGCGATGAACTGATGGTGGGCCCACACGAAAAAGCTCAGCACCGCAGTCGAGATGGCCGTGTACAGGATGATCTTGTAGCCGAACAGCTTCTTGCG
>JBBSOM010000080.1:0-8374 GCA_038259715.1 Longimicrobiales bacterium | reverse complement strand
GCCGTGACTTGCGCGAGCTCGAGCGGCAGCTCCGCCTGACCTTGCCGGAAGGTCCCACTCAGCGTGCGTCCGTCCGTGGAAAGCTTCGCTACGTACGTGATCGCGAGGCGTTCGATCGCGAACGTCAACGCTCCGTCCGCTATGCTCACCGAAGTCGTGGGGATTCCGCTCGCCCCTTGGTCCGGGGAGTCCATCGTCCCTTCGAGCGCTCCCGAGGGGCCGCGCTCGATACGGAGCACGAGGCGAAGCGTTCCGCGTCCCGTGTCGAGGCTGCCTTGCCAGGTCCCGAGGTACTCGTTGTCGCTCTGCTGGGCAGCGCCTACCATCGGAAGGCCGGCCATGGCGAATCCGGCGGTGAGGGCGAGGGTGAAGGCCGTCGTGTTCAAGGGGTGCTCCGCGAGAAGGTGCGTCCGGCCGGGTACCCTGGCTGGTCACCACAGTACGGAGCGAGGTCGCGATCCGTTCAATCGGCCCGCAGCAGGCCTGCTGAGGCCGGACACGTGGTCAGGCGTTGGCTTTTCCCGTTTCCCTCGGGGGGTGCTCCGGCGCCTCCGCCATCGCTTTCACGACTCGCCTCAGCAACTCGGTGACCTCGAACGGCTTGGGAATGAACCCGACGCCCTTACGCAACGGGCCCTCGGCCATCGGATGGTCCGCCGTGTATCCCGACATGAAGAGAATCGGGGTCCCCGGGCGCACCCGGTCGACATGATCCATCAGTTCGGGCCCGCTCGCGTTCGGCATGACGACGTCGGTCAGCACGAGGTAAATGCGGCCCCTGTGGCCGTGGACGAGGTCGATGCCCTCCTCACCGTCGCGAGCCACGAGCACGTGGTAGCCGGCTCCCTCGAGTGTCCTCTGGACTGCCCGACGCACCGCTACGTTGTCCTCGACCAGCAGGATCGTCCTGCCCTGTCCACCCGCGCCTTCGTCTTTGGGTGGAGGCACGTCTCCTGCAGGAGGACCTTGAGCGTGTGCGGGCAACCAGATATCGAAACGGGTCCCCGTTCCCTGCTGGCTGTCCACCATGATACGTCCGCCCGCGCCGGTCACGAGGGCGTACGCGGTCGACAGGCCGAGACCGGTGCCCTGACCTACGTCCTTGGTGGTGAAGAAGGGCTCGAACACCCGAGCCGTCACGGCGGGCGGCATCCCACCCCCGTCGTCCTCCACCGTCAGGCGAACCCAGCTCGATGATGGGTCCGCCACCTCGTCGGACCTCTCCCAGGGTAGATCCATGTCGACCATGGAGGTCCGGATCAGGATCCTTCCGCCCTCCGGGAGCGCGTCCCGGGCATTCAGGGTGAGGTTCATCAGGACCTGCTCGAGATGGCCCGGGTCCATCCGAATCCACGGCACGGCGGGGTCCAGTCGCGCCTCGATGCGCACGTTCTCTCCGATGACGCGGACCAGCATCTTCTCCACGCCGCGGATCACATCGTTGGGCCGTACCAACTTCGGCTCCACCTCCCGCCGCCGACTGAACGAGAGCAGTTGACGGGTCAGGCGCTGAGCGCCCTCCGTCGCGCGGATGATTTCGTCGATCCAACTGTGTTCGGCGTTCGAGTCAGCCAACTCGGCGTTGGCCAGGTCCGCGTTGACACGGATCACCGTGAGGACGTTGTTGAGGTCGTGAGCCAATCCTCCGGCCAGGCGCCCCACCGCTTCCATCTTCTGGGTCATCCGGAGCTGCTCCTCGAGCCGTCTTCGCTCCGTGACGTCTTCCACCATGATCTCATAGGCGCGCTGGCCCTGCGCCCACACGACGACCTTTCCGTGCAGCCGAACGGTGACCGGCGTCCCGTCCTTTCGAACCCATTCCAACTCCATACCTTCGACGAGTCCTCGTTCCCGGTAGGCGGAGATGAGTTGCTCACGCTGGCCGGGATCGCTGTACAACGCGTCGGGCCCCCGCTCCAGGAGTTCCTCGGGGTCGTCGTACCCCATCAAGGTCGCAAAGGCCGGGTTCACTTCGAGAAAGGAGCCGCCTTCGGTGGACACGTAGATGCCCAGTACCGCGTTGTCGACGATCGAGCGGAACCGTTCTTTTGCGCGGCGCTCCTCCATCTCGGCCCGCAGCCGCGCACTCAGGGTCCGGTTGAAATGCTCGGCGACCTCGACGATCTCAGTAGGCGTACCCGGGGGGATGTACACGAACGCTGATTCCTCGGCCGACGACGTGACCCGGACGAGGTGCTTCAGCGACGATGTGATTCGGTACTGGATCAGGTACGCGAGAAAGGCGACGAGCAGGATCGTTCCCCCTCCGAGGATCACTCGTCGACGCACGGTTGCCCAGGCCGGCGCGAGGACTTCGTCGGCCGGGATTCCCGCATGAACCGTCCAGCCATACTCGGGGACGCCCACCGACGCCCACGTGCGCTGCACCCCCTCGGCGTCCTGGGCCTTGGTGCCGATGAATCCCTGGCCCGCACTCTCCTCTTCGGCGCGTTCGGGGGGGAGGGATCGGCCCACCCATGCCTCGGGGTCCCGAGATCGCGCCACGATCGTGCGTTGGAGGTTCGAAATGGTGATCAGGTCCTCGGGGCGTGGGGTCACGCCGGCAAGCAGGTCCTGAAACGTGAGGAGCGGAACGCTGGCTGCCAGCACGCCGTCGACACGCCCGTCTGGTCCCGTGACGGGTACCGCGACAGCGACCACCCATTCCTCTGTAATCTGACCGACGACGGGGGCGCCCACAGTGAACGATGACCCCCGAAGCACCGCGAGGAACCAGCTTCGTTCGCTCACGTCGACCAGCCCGACCGTGCCGATGGGGAGCGTCGAACACAGCGCGCTCCCGTCCTTGCGCACGACCATGACATTCGGAAGAAAGCGGAACGTCGTATTGAACTGGGCAACCCGGGCGCCGCATCGGGCCGGATCGAGCAATTCGTCGCCGAATTGCTCAGCCGTGACGGCGAGCGCGTCGCGCAACATGGACATCAGGGCGCGAGTGCTCGTCACGGTCGCGGTCGCGAGCGTATGAGCCCTCAGTTCACCCTGCGTGACGGTGAGCCGATACTCGTGCACCGTGGCGTGCACGAGGAGGGACAGGAGCGGAGCCGCCGTGACGGCCACCAGCGCGAGCAGGTACGCCCGGATCGACCGGGGTCGGTGGAACGGTGACTTCATACTCGCCGCAGCTCCATAGTGGGCCGTCGCGAATCGAGCTCACCGGCAAGGCGGGATCCAACCCCCGGATACCGGCGGTTCAGGAGGTCAGAAGGCTTCCATCGTGTGAAAGACCTCGGTGCCGTCTTTGAACCAGTGCTCGCGGAACGGGTACGCCGCCACCTCCGAGGGGATGAGCAGGCGGGTCATCGGATGGGGGAACAACGTCATGCTCCCCCGCTCGTTCTCATGGACCGTATACCGTCCGGAGATCTGAACCGTGGTGCGGTAGCGCTGGTCTCCGCAGACGGTGAAGCCCTGGAGCAGGTGGCTCGTCGACTCCCACGGTCCCTGGGTGACGCTGAAGTCGATGATGGGCTTGCCCCCGCCCCAGGCACGGATCCGAACGCGATCCCCGGTCTCGATGAACTGCGTATCGATGTCCTCGTCGAGGTATGGGAAATGGAAACGCTCCTGACGCCGATGGCGGGCGTCGGCGGAACTCGTCGCGGCCAGGAACGGGTAGAAGCCCGCCTTGGCGTGCTGCCCCCAATCGGCCACGACCGGCGGCACGATCACCGAGAACATCAATTCTGTGTAAGGTCCGACCACGCTCTCATTGAAGAGGAACGCGGTCACGCACAGCACGCTCCGCTGATGACGGATCTCAATGGGCTGAAGGTAGGCGGGAATGACTCGCACAGCCTCCGCGGTGGCGATCTCGAAGAATGCGCTGACCCCCGTCTGGAAGGCGTACTGGCCTACCGACATACTCCGTACCTCTCGAGGACCCGGATGATGATATCGGCGCCCTGCTCCAGTTCCTCTTCGCTGTGCGCAGCGGAGATCGACATGCGAAACCGGGACTTATGCTTGCCCACGGCCGGGTATTTCACCGGGTTGATGAAGACGCCCTCCCGGAAGATCTCCTCGCCGATCTGGAAAATCCGGGCGTCGTCCCGGACCATGATCGGAATCACCTGGGACGTCGAATCGCCGATGGGTACACCGCCCTCCGCGAGCTTCTTCTGCATGAAGGCCACGTTGTGCCAGAGCTTGTCGCGCAGTTGGGGCTCGGTCCGGGCCAATTCGAGCGCCTTGCGTATACCCGCGACGACCACGGGCGACAGCGCGCACGAGAAGAAGCGTGAACGGGAGAATCCACGTAGGTAATTGACGAGTTGCTTCGATCCGGCGACGTAGCCGCCCTGGCCGCCCAGGCTCTTGGAAAACGTGCCCAGATGGATGTCTACGCCGTCTTCGCACCCCTGCGCCTCCACGACGCCCCGGCCGTTCTCGCCATACACGAAGGTCGAGTGCGCCTCGTCGATCATGAGGCGGGCGCCGTGCTTGCGGCACACCGCGACGATGTCGGCCAGGGGAGGCGTGTCTCCGTCCATCGAGTAGACGCCCTCGATGATGACGAGCTTCTTTCCCTCGAAGCGAGACAGCTTCTTGTCGAGGTCCTCGATGCGGTTGTGGCGGAAGAAGCGCGATGTCGCCTTCGAGAGGATCATGCCGTCCACGATGCTGGCGTGGGCATATTGATCCGCCACGATCAGGTCCCCGGAGCGCATCAGGCCGGCGATCGTGCCGACGTTCGCGCTGTATCCGGTCGGGAAGATGAGGGCGGCTTCCTGGTTCTTGAACGCCGCGACCTCATCCGCCAGCCTGCGATGGAGTTCGGTGGTTCCGCTGAGGATCGGGGAGCCGGACGACCCGCCTCCGTAGATGTCGGCGGCGTCCTTGATCGCCTGCTTGACCTCGGGTCGATAGGACAGGCCGAGGTAGTTGTAGGAGGCGAAGTTGATGAGCCCATTCCGGCGCTCGTTCGTCTTCGTGTCCAGAACGTCGACACGGGTCGACGGCGCCGTTTGCAGCGGCAACTCATACATATAGTAGCCGGCCGGCTTAACCTCGCTCCACCAATCGTCGAACGGGCCAAGGAGCGCGAACGCATCGTCACCGGCGCCGAAGTAGAAGTTGGTGTAGTCGTATTCCATCGCGCCCGGCGGTGTAGGCGTCACGTCCGGCATCGGGGCTTCGGAGTCGGTGATCCGCGAGGAGGGCTTTGGTGTCTCCACTTCCGTGGAGGAACCGCGTCGCTGTTCGGACATGTCAGAAACCCATGAAGTGTATGCAGTTGGCCAACATTCAATCTCCGCGAAAAGCTACTGCGATTCAAGGACCGCGTGGTATGGGACGTCATTCTTCGTCGAGCGTGGCGAGGTTGACGTCGACGTGACCGGAGCCGTCCACGGTGACCGTGACCTGCCAGGGACGGCAGCAGACCTCGCAGTCTTCCACGTATTCCTGGACCCCACCCCCCGAGGGATCGACAAGAAGCTCGACCGATTCGCCGCAGTAGGGACACGAGACCCAGGCGGCCTCCTCCAATGCGGAGACCACCTCATCGTCGTCGTCGAGCCAGTCCTTTGTCGTGTCCATGCCCCTACCTCCCCGGCCCGAGCAGCACCGCGTTCATGAACAGGAGCATGGTCGCCTCCGTGTAGGCCCGGAAGTTCGGGTCCTCGGCGAACGCGATGATCTGTCCCTGTCCGACCGGTTGATGGATGAGGTAGGCCTTGCCGGCGAGTTGGGGCTTGGCCTCCGCCCACACCGTGCCGCTCAGCACGAGCCCGTCCACGTCTCCGTAGCGGCCGACGTTGGTGCCGTGATCGAGCGTGATCGGCGTAAAAACGCGGGAGCTTTCCGCGAAGGTTCCCAGGTCTCCATCCGTGCCTGCCGCCAACCAGTGTTGGGTGTCGAGGATCGTGTGCAGGATCGCGCCCGGCACGGGCTCGGGCGCCTCGTCGGTGGGGACGATCGCTTCGAGGTAGTCGATGGGCTGATCGGGCGTGTCCTTCTTGGGAGGGTCGGTGCCCTCATCGCGGCCGCCCCTCCGCTCGGCCCGGGTGGCCAGGAGCCCCACGTTCTCCTGCGTGGCCCACCGAGATGACTCGCCCAGCGTGACGAGCGTGCCGCCGTCGCGCATCCAGGCCTGCAGTCGGTCGAGCAAGCCGCGTCCAACGGCTCCGGAATAGTTGCCGCTCGGGAAAACGATCACGTCGAAGTCGGAGAGCGTGGCTCTGCCGAGGCTTTCGGCGCGGACGACGGTGACCCGCTGGCCGTAGCGCCGCTCCAGCACGTAGCGCGTCCATCCCACCGAGAGGCTCGACCCCGGCGAGTCGTAGACGAGCAGGACCCGGGGCTCGTGCAGCATGCGCGTCCGACCGCTTCCGAGCGACGTGCCCTCCCGCACGTACGAGTCGTCCACAGGGACGACCTCGGCTCCGTGACGGCCCGCGATGGCTCCGAGTCGCTGTGCCAGGTCGGAGCCGTTGTCCGAAACGCGCACGATGGCCGTCCCGACACCGTAGTGGCGGTCCCCCAGCGTGAAGTCGCCCGCCGATGTGCGAACGCGGATCCCCGCGTGCAGGGCTTCCACGACGGTGGCTGCCCCCTCCGTGCCCCACGGGATCAAGTAGCCGACGGTGGTCCGGGGGAGGGTCACGGCCGTGGTGTCGGGAGTGAGCGTGACGGCCACACCCAGCGCGCCGGTGGGGCGTATGGACGGGAGCGCGTCGACGTCCCAGAGAAGCGATTGGCTCCAGGACGTCACGTCGTAGATCTCGTCTCGCTCTCGTCTGGCCCGCCTCTCGATCTGACGGCGAATGAATGCGGAGTCCATGGGCACGTCGCGGTCGAGCAGGATGTGGGCGAGCCGCGAGTTCGGCTGAGTCAGCGGAACGATGTACGTGCCGGAGGCGGTGAGCTCCCTACCGTCCACGCGCACCGGCCCCGACGCCGCGAACACCTCGACGCCATTGCGCACCAACTCACGGGCGAGCCGCGCCGTCATGCCGGGATCGTGCGACGTCAACACGTACTCGGCCGGCCCGCCTGGGAGGCCGCGCACGCCGTCGCGGCGGAAGGCCAACCATTCGCGCAGGATCTTGTCCCGGTTCTTCGCAGCGGTGACCATGGTCTGGACGGCGGCGGTGAAGTGGTGGGTGACCCCGTCACCGTAGGTCAGGAGGTCGCCGTCCGAGCGCTTCAGCACGAGTCCTCGAGCCGACGCCTGCTCGTAGGTCATACCCAGGGCGCCGTGCGCCATGGGCCACATGTCCACGTAGCCCGGATAGAAGAGGTCATACGTGTCGCGGTTGAAGTACATGAACCCACGGCGATCGAAGGCCCGGGCGTTTGCCTGGCCGAAGACGTCCATCAAGTCGATCTGCGCCTTCGTGAACCACGGGTTGGCCGGCGGAGCCGTGGGCGGAAAAAAGTACGTTGAATTGCCGCTCATTTCGTGCAGGTCCGCTACGATCTGCGGATGATACGCGAGCATGATCGCGGCTTTGCCGCGCGTCTCCGGTTGGCTCTGGATGAAGAGGTCCCGGTTCAGATCGAAGAGGTAATGGTTGCTCCGGCCACCCGGCCACGGCTCGTCGTGCTCGGCGGACCAGGTGTCCGGGTCGGGCCAGCGCGCCTGGGCGATGCTGTTCTGATAGATGAAGCGATTGCGCCCGTCGGGGTTCTCCATCGGGTCGATGAGGACCAGGCTTTCGCATAGGATCAGTTCGACGTCGGGGTCGGCCTGGGCAGCGAGCAGGTGATACGCCTCGGCCACGGCCGCGCCGTTCGAACTGATCTCGTTTCCGTGGATGCCGTGCAGGATCATCGTCACCACGGGGACCTTGGCGAGGAGGCTCTCGGCGTCGGCGTCCGTCAGGCCGCGCGGATCGGCGAGGCGATCCATATCGGCCCGCTCGGCGTCCAGGTTCGCGATCCGCTCCTTCGAGCCGATGACCATCACCACGAGCGGCCGACCCTCCCAACTCACGGCGTAACGGATCAGCTTCGTCCGGTCGGGCGCCGCTCCGTGGAGCGCGTCGAAGTAGCGGACGATCTGGTCCGGCGTCGTGATCTGGTCGCGGACGTCGTGGCCGACGACCTGCATGAGGGTGGGGATCGCCGGATCGTAGCGGACGTCGGGCGCGAGCGGCTGGTCCCGACCAGGGACACCCGCGAGCGGGGCAACCTGGGTCAGCGCGGCGAGGGCGAGCGTAGAAAGCATCGGTGCACCACTGCATGGGATAGCGTCAGGAACGGGCCAATATGAGCCGAACCGGGCTTTTCCGCCTCCCCCCGATGGACCCTCGACCGGGCTCCGAGGCTATAAGCGCCGTTGACTCTTCCGAACCATCAGGACCACGACCCGGAGCTTTTCGTTGAGACTCGCCGCTTTCCTCCTTCT
>JBBSOM010000079.1:0-8388 GCA_038259715.1 Longimicrobiales bacterium | reverse complement strand
GTCGCGCGCCTCGCCGCCGATCATGCCCTCGGGCCCGAGGTGGACCGACGCATAGGGGGACACCCCCAGAACGAACACCTCGGTGTAGCCGGCCGGGGTGGGAGGGCCGCCCAGGCCGAGCACGTCGGCCAAGCGCGCATGTGCCTCCGTGGGTGGCTCGCTCAGGACGGCCAGCGCGCGGAGCACTTCCACCGGACGCGAACGGACCACTGAGTCGTTCACGCCGGCGTGGGCTCCTCCGTGGGCAGCCGGTAGGCTTCGCGTTCGGGCCGCACGGGCCGGAGCAGCCAGTACGGCCGGCGCGTCCCATCCGGCGAGTGGACCACGGCAGAGCGTGTCTTCGCGAGCCAGTGCTCGTACGCGGCCCTTGAGCGCGCGGTGTCGACGTGAATGTCGCCGTACCGGTCGCCGGGCTCGGCCCGCCGGACCCGCACGGCCTGGTGCCAGCAATGCATTCCCGAGATCGGATCCGGGTGCACGGCGTGCGTGAGGTTCTGGTGCACCCCCACGTCGGTCCACCAAACGCGCAGCGTGTCCGGATCCGCGGAAGCGAACGGACCGACACCGCGCTTGCGCGCCAGCGACCAATCCGTGTCCTCGTGGCCGAGTGCCACCGTGGCCATGCCGAGGCGCTGGCCCGTATGGCCCTCCGGCTTCCAGCGACCCATATGGTGGCTGCACGCCACCACGCCCGGCCGGATCCCCTCGGTGATCCACGCCTTGACCACAAAGTGTCCGATCTCCGTCTCGACGCGCACCAGATCGCCCGTGGCCGCCACGCCCAGGCGCGCGGCGTCGCTCGGGTGGAGCCAGAGCGGATTGGTATGCGCGATCTCGTCGAGCCATTTGGAGTTGGCGCTCCGCGTGTGGATCTGCACCGGCACGCGGAACGTCGAGATCAGGCACATCTGGTCCGTGTCGAGCGACGCCCGATGCACGTGGCTCTTCACATAGAGCGGGATGGCGAGTTCGGGCCAGCCCCAGTCGTTCAGCGTGCGCGACCAGAACTCGAGCTTGCCGGTCGGCGTCGGGAAGCCCCGGAGGACCTCACCGTCGATGCGCACGCCGACGCGACGTCGGCCTTCTGCGTCTCCGTCGAGCGGCGGTAGCGGCACGACGTTGGGGGACGCGGGCTTGTCCGCGCGGGTGAACACCCGGCCGGCCTCGTCCACGCGCACGTCCGAGAGTTCGACGTCCGGCACCTGTTGTTCGTGCACGCGGCCCACGCCCTTCGCCACCTCGAACGCGCCATAGCGGCGCATGTACTCCAACGGGGTCACGCCCTCGAGCGCGGCGGCCTGGGGCAGGCCCGGCACCGAGTTCTCGAAAATCCAGCCGTAATACTCGTCGAGCGACATCTTCTCGCCGGGGTGCGCCCGCGACTCGAAGAACTCGCGGATGCCGAGCGAGCCGTCCGGATCGATGCGCCACGTCAACTCGATCCAGAACTCGTTCTCCTCCCAGACTTCTCCGGGGTTCACCTGGCGCGTGTCCGTGATCTTCTCGCCCAACCGTTCACGCGCCGCCCGCAGGACGGGTTGGCGGAAACCGATCCACTGGCCGTCGTACTGCTCGTACGACGTCAGGTCGTGACGCTCGGAGGAGTGGCCCATGGGAAGGACATAATCGGCGAAGAACGCGGTCTCGCTCCATGTCGGTGTGAGTGCGACATGCAGTCCGATGCGCGCCGGATCGGTCAGCAGCTCGATCCAACTGAAGCCGTCCGGATTCGTCCACACGGGGTTGTAGACGCGCGTGAAGTAGACGTCCAGGGAGCCGCCGCGTTCGCGTGTCAGGTGCGGGAGCAGGAAGGACATCTCCATGAGGGCCAGCGGGTACTCGCTCGGCCACGTCATCTGGTTCCAGCGCTTGGGGTGCTGGTGCGGGAGCCGGATGGGCTTGGGGACGAACTTGTTCCATGCGTTCGGGAAGGTGCCGCCCTCCGTGGCCACCGCACCCAGGAGCGTGTTCAGCAGGAAGAGCGTGCGCGCCGCCTGCCATCCGCCCAGGTTCCCCGCCGCCGCGCTCCGCCAGGAGTGTGTGGCCAGACGGGTCCCCGCACTCGAAACGATTTCCGCAACCTCGCGGAGTTTGGCGGCGTCAATGCCGGACTCCGCTGCCGCGTAGGCGAACGTATACTCGCCGTACACCTCCTCCAGAGCCTCCTCGAAGTCCTCGAACGCTGCCCCGGGGCGGCCCCTCACGGCGTCCATGTATTCCTGCCAGTTCCACCAGCGGCGCACGAAGTCCCGGTCGTAGCGGCGCTCGCGAATCATCCACGCCGCAATCGCCAGGAAGATCGCGGCCTCGGAGCCCGGATACGGCGACAGCCAGTGGTCGGCGTGCGTGGCCGTGTTGGAAAGGCGCGTGTCGAGGACGATCAGCTTGGCGCCGTTCTTCTTCGCCTCGATGATGCGCTGGGCATGCGGGTTGAAGTAGTGGCCCGTTTCGAGGTGGCTGGAGAGCAGGACCACGACCCTCGCGTTGGCGAAGTCGGGGCTCGGGCGGTCCATGCCCATCCAGAAGTGGTATCCGGCGCGCGCGCCGCTCGAGCAGATGTTCGTGTGCGAGTTGTGGCCATCCACGCCCCACGCGGCCATCGTCCGTTCCGTGAAACCGTCCTCGCCCGGCCGACCGACGTGGTACATGATCTGGTCGTGGCGTTCCTCTTCCATCGCCTTGCGGATACGCGCGGCGATGTCGTCCAGGGCGTCGTCCCAACTAGCCCGCTCCCACTTCCCTTCCCCACGTGCACCGACGCGCTTGAGGGGGGTCAGGATCCGATCCGGATCGGTGATCTGGTTGACCGTAGCCGGGCCCTTCGCGCAGTTACGCCCACGGGAGCCAGGGTGCTCGGGATTCCCTTCGAACTTCCGCACCTGCAGCGTGTCGCGGTCGACATAGGCCAGAAGGCCACACGCCGACTCGCAGTTGAAGCAGGTGGTGGGCACCAGCATGTAGCGCTTCTCGACGCGCTTCGGCCACGCCTTCGAGTCCAGTTCGACCCAGTCGTTCCATCGCTCCCGGGGTGGAAAGGCGGCCAGGTGGATGCGGCTCGCGCCCGGGTAGAAGGTCTCGCCACGCGCCTCGGTATCGGCACGTGCCGCTGAGACGCGCCGCTCGAGTTGGGTCAGGTCGGGCTGCTTCGGATTCGTGTCATCAGGGTGGGTGGACATCGTCTCGTTCTCCGCTCAGGCCAGAGGCACGGACTGGCCCGCCTGGACGTAGGCGTGCTCGTACGCGAAAAGAGCGGCCAGCCCCGCCAGCGCCCCCGAGATCGGCTCAACCGTCGCGATCACGGGTGCGAGCGCCGCGAGGATGATGCCGCTCCAGAAGAAGGACGCCCAGCGCCCGTGGGTCATCGCCCTGGCAGCCAGGGCTGCATGGGCGGTCGGGTGCCCCATCGTCACCTCCCCGAAGGCCATGAGGAGGTGCAGGACCATGGCGAGGCCATAGAATGCCACGATCGGCGCGTGCATCCGCGGGTCCGTGGCCAGCAGGAGCATCGTCGCGCCCCCCGCGGCGAGGGCCTGCATGAGGAGGTGCGCCGGCAGAAGCGGGCTCTGCCAGAGATCTCGCGCCCGTGCCTGAGCGAAGAGGTACGCCGTGTAGATCGAGCTCATCACGGCAAGCGGCCCGCCGATCCACGCAAGCCGCGGCGTGAAGTCGGCCCGTCCATACAAGGTGATTGCCAGGTGGACGGTCAGGAGCGCGCCGTACGCAGTGATGACAAAGCCCCCGCGAACCAGCCAGCTCTTCCATTGCGGCTTGAAGAGCACCATCCAGAAGCGCTCCGGGTGCTCGAGGTCCCACACGAGGAGCGCACCCGTCGCGATCAGGGCCGCGAGCGCCACCGCCGGCGCCGTGATGCCCCACAGCCGTGAGGCCCAGGGTACCAGCCCGAGCATGCCGAGCAGAAGGGGCATGAGATACGCGCCTGCAGCGATCGATTTGGTGAATGTGTACAAGCTCACACGCCAATCCCACGGCGCTCGGTGCGGGACGTCGTAGGACAGGACCGCGGCGGCCGAACTGGTACCGGTCGGGTGACCGGACGGAACGCCGTGCGGGACGTCGCCCTGCTCGCTCCACATGAAGATCCCGCCCTCGGGACGACGGGCTGCGAGCGGGTCGAGCGTGACCTGATCCGCGCCCTTGTAGAAGAGCTTGGGACGGGTCTCCTTCTCGGGGCGGCGGACGGTCACGGCGTCCCTGTGGATGATCTGGCTGACCGCACTGAACGGGTCGTTCATGTCCCCGACCAGGATCGCCTGCGTCGGGCACACCACCGCGCACGCGGGCTCCAGGCCGACGTCGAGCCGGTGCGCGCAGAAGTTGCACTTCTCCGCCGAGTGATCGTCGGGGTTGATGAAGATCGCGTCGTACGGGCACGCGGCGATGCACGCCTTGCACCCGATACAGATCGACTTGTCGAAATCGACGATCCCGTCGGGACGCTTGTACATGGCCGCCGTGGGGCACGCGGTGACACACGGAGCGTGCTCGCACTGGTTGCACCGGGTTACCTGGAACGAGCGCCGCGCCTGTGGGAACACGCCCGTGTCGACGTACTTTACGTACGTTCGCGTGACGGAGAGCGGAACCTCGTTCTCGGACTTGCACGCCGTCGTGCAGGCATGACAGCCGATGCAACGCGTGTGGTCGATGACCTTGGCCCACTTCGGAGGAGCCGAGGTCGTCGCAGAGGTTTGGGTTTCGAGCATTCCGGAGGCGGTGGCGGTAGGACGCGAAGAGCGGATTGCCAAGCTATCGGATGGCGGGGGGCGGCGACACTCCTTCAGCCCCTCCGACCGCGCGGCCAGCCGAACCTGCCTTCCGTTCTGCCTCGAGGACGGCGTGTACGCCATCGACCTGCTCGACGAGCGAGGTGCTGAAGACGCTCCGGTTCGCGTCGAACCAGGCCAACCAGGAGGGAGTCCGGCGCAGGTGGTCTTCGAGCGTGCGCGCGTAGCTCTCCCACATCTGTTGGTCGAGCGCTCCGACACGGTACTGATAGACGAGGTTGCCGAAATGCCGGAAGACGGCCGTCATGTACGCGTCCCAACGGACTCGTTCAGCCGGAGTCAGGACGGACGAGTCCCGCTGCGCACGGTCCAGGAAGTCCGCGAACTCCGAGTCGCGGAAGGCGTGTTCCGACAGCCGGATGCTGTTTTGCACCATCTCGTTGAAGGAGGCAGCACGGACCGAAATCGTGTTCTGCTTCATCTCCTTGGCGAGATAGATCATCGAAAACACGACGCCGAGGGCGCCGACGAATTCACCGAGGTTGCCCAGAGCCTGCAAGATCTCTTGATCGAACACGAAAAACGGGATTCCAGAGAAGGAACGATTCCGACGATCGTCGGAGTGACGCGCGCAAGATAGTCGAGCCCGAGGGGCTTGGCGAGACGACCGACCGCGCCACCCAAGCGGGGTGTCGGGGGGCTGGACCGGGACCCCGATCGAGGTGAAAATGCTGCCATGGAACCCGCTAGCGCGATGCCGCCCCAACACTCCCTGCCCGGAACAACACCCGCGCTCCGCGCGCTGTGTGTCGTCGCCTTTCTCACTTTCGTTCCGGGGAGCGTTCTTGCGCAGACGCGTCCTCTCGGACCTCTCACCTACGAGGAGCAGGCCCCGCTCCAACGCATCGGATACACGCACGAAACCGAAAGGGCCGACGTCGTAGGCAAGGGAGCAGCGCAAGCCTACCTTGCCATCGGCTACACGAACATCTTCCAGGAAGACTCGACCGCGTCGTATTTCCTCTCGCTGGACCTGGAACGCCTGCTCACATCCGTCGGCGTCCGCTACGGCGTTTCCGACGCGCTCGAAGTCGGGGGCAGGCTATCGTGGGAGACGTCGGGCGGAGGCTTGCTCGATGGGTTTCTCGACGGTTTTCATCGAACCCTGCACCTGCCCAACGCGGACCGGAACCTGCGTCCGAACGGGCGCTATTCCCAGCGGTTGGAGGATGCCCGGGGGGTACCGCTTCTCGACGTACCGCGGCGGACGCTGGCGTTGGTCGATGCACGCGTCTCCGTCAAGTGGCAGGCGCGGGCCACCACAGATGGCCGTAACGCCTGGAGCGTACGGGGTGTTGCCCGGATACCCATGCAGGACAACCGTGCGGGAGCGCAGCGTGCCGACGCTTCCCTCATGGTGATCGGCCGCACGTCGTGGGACCGCTGGCATGTGCATACCACGTTGGGCGCAGCGACAGTGCGTGCGGCCGCGGATTACGACGGCCTGATCCGCCCGTCATCGTGGTTTGGCGACGTCGCACTCGAACGCAACTTCGCGCCGTGGATCAGCGGAATCGTACAGTACTCACTCGCGACGCCGCGAGCACGCGGGTTTCATGACAGGGCGCTGGACGGGTGGCCCGGTAACCTGGTCCTTGGGGTCGCCGGTACGATGGGGCCCACATGGTCATGGGATGTGAGCTTCCAGGAGGATGTGCCGCCCTCCACGCCTTCGGTCGATTTCACGCTGGGAATCGGCGTGCGCCGGAGCTGGTAGGCAGGCCCCTACTCTACCTGGGCCGGAGCCCCACCCTCGACGAGAATGTTCGACGACGAAGCGAAGAACGGCGTCTTCGGACGGTCGGGCAGCCGGAGCTCCAGGAGTCGACTGCCGTCGCTGGTCTTGCCCAGCACCTTGACGACCTCGGCCTCGCCCTCGACACAGTACACGAACTGGCCGATCAGGGGGATGAGATCGGGAACGACATGCCAGCCGTCACGCTCCAGGGAGGCAACGCGCACACTGTCGCGGCTCACCCGCGACGTGTTGGGAAGCACGGCCTCAGCGCCTACGGCGGTTGTTCTGGTACCCGCCCGGGCTCGATCCGGGGGGCGGCGCCACCTTGTGGCGGTACGTGATCCGACCGCGGCTGAGGTCGTACGGAGACATCTGGACGGTCACGGTGTCGCCGACCAGTACGCGGATGCGAAATTTCGACATCTTGCCGGCGGCGTAGGCCAGCACCATGTGGTCATTCTGGAGCTTCACCCGGAAGTTCTGGTCCGGAAGCACTTCAGTCACCAGACCCTCGACTTCGATCGCTTCTTGCTTGGCCATCAAACCTCGTACGGGCGGGACGCCCGGAGAAAAGAAAACGCCGGCACAAGCACTGCGGGAGTGCCCGCTGCCGGCGCCAGTCGCGGGGAATTCGAGCCCGCTCGCTGTCTTACGGTAACGGAAGCGGCGCCGGGGCGTCAGTCCCCGACACCCCGGAACCCTCTGTTCAGTGGAGCCAGCCGGGCTCGAACCGGCGACCCCCGCCTTGCAAAGGCGGTGCTCTCCCAACTGAGCTATGGCCCCTGAGCGGAGAGGTGCAGGCCTCTCACACCGCCACGAAGGTAAAGCCAAGACACGTCGAGGAGGAGCCCTTGTCCGCCGGGGGCGACACCCTGGCAGTCCGGGCAAGGCTGCGTCACCTTGTCCCGCATGATTCGGCGCATCCAGGACGTACGCATCGGCTTCAAGACCGGTCTCGTGGTGATCGCCGTCGCCCTTGTCCTGTGGGCACTGGTCTCCTACGCGCGCATCAAGGACTTCGTCCCGAACGAGTTCAAGCACCCCGTCGAGCACCCTGTCGGTTCGACCCGGTGAAGCGCTGGCGGTCCTCGGTCCAACCGAAGCCCAGCGCCGGCGGCCGTCACCCGATCACGAGGCCGGAGGAGAACGGATTCCGTCGTCGTCATCCTCGCCAGGTTTCTCCGCGATCCGGAAGACCTTCTGGAAGATCTCCAGATAACGACGGATGTCCGCGGGCTTCTGGAAGTAGCCCTTGGCCCCCAGGTTGAACGCGTGGTCAGCGTCCATCGGGTTTTCCGATGCCGTGAGCACCACCACCGGGAGCTGCAAGAGCCTCGGCATGTCCCGCATCCACTCGAGGACCTGGAACCCAGAAACGCGGGGTAGGCCGAGGTCGAGGATCACCAGGCCGCCGTGAAGCTCGCTCGCCCTGGCTGCCCTCCGCCGCAACCACGCCATGGCCTCCTGCCCATCCACGGTCTCGAAGACCAGGACCTCCTCGGCGACACGGGCGAGTGCTTCGCGCACGAGCGCTCTGTGATCCGCCTCGTCTTCGACCAACAGGATCCAGCTTACGCCGGGCATCGCGCCACGACCCGGACGGCCCGGTCTACGTTGTCATCCATGACAGACATACCAAACCCCCAGGATCCTCTTGCTTCAAGGATTCCACGCCCTGGGGGGAAGGTGAAAGTCGGGGAAGAACGCTTGCGGCGCAAACTCTTTCGTCTGACGTCAGGCCTCCGAAGCCGGTCGATGCTCCTCGATGAAGCGATCCGTGCCTTCCGGTAGAAGGAGATCATCCGAGATCGCGGCGATCTCCTCGGCCTCCTCCCAGGCCCGCTC
>JBBSOM010000078.1:0-8401 GCA_038259715.1 Longimicrobiales bacterium | reverse complement strand
TCCGTGCGGAGGCTGGCATGGGACGCATCCATGAGCGTGCCAAAGGTTTCCGCGTCAACCCTGCGCATGGCGTCCTCGGCGTCATGCACCCGGCTCGCCTCGCTGACCACGTGCCGAAAGCGCTTGAGGAGGTCGGCACGGAGCACGGAGCCGCCGACGTCCAGCACATCGGCGATGGGGACGGCCGAAAGCAGTCCCGGGTAGCCACCGGCGGCATCGCGGGGGTTCAGGCGGCCTTTCAACGCCAGACGCATGTGGCCGAGCGCCTCTTCGCACTCCGCCCGCCGCAGGTTATACGCGTTCCGGGCGGCGCCGGACTTCTCCGCGCGCACCCCTGTATCCGCGAGGACGAAGCGCCACTGCGAGGGGACCGGAACGTGGCGCATCCGTAAAGGTGCGAAGTCGATCCGCGCAGCGTGGCCTCTGCGCGCCCCGATCGAAATAGCCTGATCCATGCCACCGCCGCGCGTACCCGTGAAGCGCTCCGCGTCGGCCATCACGCCGGCCATGTCCATAGGTGCCATATCCAGGCTATTGATGGCGGCCAAAGTGATACCCACCGCGTTGACGAGCGCCGACGAGGACGAGAGCCCCGCGGCCACCAGAACGTCCGACGCCAGCACTCCGTCGAAACCGCGCCCGATGGCCGACCGCCGGGCCAGTTCCCTGGCGGCGGCCATCACGTAGTTGCCCCAGGACCCGGGTGCTCCGGGCTGGAGGCCGACGCCGACCTCGAAGTCGAGGGGGTCGAAGTCAGCCGACACGTTGCGGAGGCGGATCCGTCCGTCGTCGCGGGGGCGAAGGGCAATTCGCACGGCTCGCTGGAGCGCCATGGGGAAGACGGGTAGGTCCAGGTAGTCCGTATGCTCGCCGATGAGGTTCGCGCGGCCGGGTGCGCGACACACGTACGTGGGCCGCGTGCCGTACGCGGCGACGAAGCGGTCGAAGAGGGCATCCATTCGCGTTGGACAGGCTCCTTAGACGTTCAGCACACGCCCGTGGTTGCGGTGGTTCAGGTCGACGCCCGTCACGCGTCGGACGCCCGTAAGCAGCCGGTACCGGAGGCGCTCGTCCTTGTGGTGCTGGCGGCGCTCGACCCCGCGCGGGTCCGACTCCCGTAGCTCGTCCGCCCAGTCCATGTCCGCGATCCGACCGGCCATGACGGCCGGGTGCGTGCCGCCGTACCGTGAGAGGCGCGCTAGCGGTCCATAGTCGAACGCGACGCGGCCGCCGTGCTGCGCCTCGACCTCCTCAAGGCTTTTACGGTGCGACCAGAACTCCCGAACCTTGGCCTGCATCAGGCGTGGCGGCCGCACCCAGCCATAGTGGAAGATGCGCGCGTGCGCGGGGGCGACCGTGATGCGACGCTGGTCAGGATACCGGAAGGACTGCGCATCGCGCACGGAACGCACGCCGATGCCGTTGCGGATGACACGGATCTCCTTCTGGTACCATCCGTGTCCATCCTGGACATGGTCATAGTCCCCGAAGAAATGGAGATAGTCGAAGAGGAGCCCCTCCACGCGCCGATCCTCCAGAAGAGCCTCGCAGCGCGCGCGGATCGTCGGCACATCGTCCTCGTGCACGGCCTCATCGGCCTGGATGTAAAGGCACCAGTCCCCGGTGCACGCTTCGAGCGCGACGTTGGTCAGGTCCGCATAGATCGCCTGCCGACGCGTGTCGTCCCATACGGCGTCGATGATCTTCACGCGTGCATCGTCGATCGATTCGACCAACTCCCGGGTCTCGTCGTCCGGGTCGCCGGGCGCCACCGCGACGATCAACTCGTCCACGGCGGGCAGGATCGAAAGCAACGCCTCCTTCAACGGGTAGTCGAGTTTGACCGCATTGCGCGCGAAGGAGAAGCCGGAGAGGCGCACCTAGACGACGCCCGTGGCGCGCACGGCATTCCCACTGGCGATCGCGGCGTCGAAGCATGCGTTGTCGCGGTCGAGCGGTCGGATCGAGACGTTGGGCTCTCGGTTCATGTACGTCAGGGTGACCCTCGGCTCCTGCGTACGCAACCGCCTTGCCGCCCGCCGCACTCCCTCGCAGCTTGGCATTGGACCTGAACACCATCGTGCCCCGAGGAAGATCATGCACGCAGAAGACGTTTCCCGCTCGCTTGGCCGACTGGCCCTCACGCTCCTGGGCATCGCAGCCCCGCTCAGCGGACCGCTGGCGGCCCAGGCTGTCGACACGACGGCCTACGCCGCCCTCCCATTTCGCACCATCGGCCCCGAGGGCAACCGCGCGATCGCCGTGACGGGCGTGCCGGGCAACCCCATGGTGGCCTTCGTGGGCGCAGCCTCGGGCGGCGTGTGGAAGACCGAAGACGGCGGCGTCAACTGGCGGCCCACCTTCGACGACATGGACGCGCAGTCGATCGGGTCGCTGGCCATCGCGCCCACGGCCACCAACGAAGTGTGGGCCGGCACGGGCGAGACGTTCATCATCCGCCCCGCCCTGGCCATGGGCAACGGTATCTACAAGTCGACGGACGGCGGCGAGCACTGGCAGCACATGGGACTTGATAGTGTGGGCCGCATCGGTCGCATCGTCATCCACCCGCGCGACAAGGACATCGTCTACGCGTGCGCGCTCGGCCACGCCTATGGCGACCAGCAGGAACGCGGCGTCTACCGCACGAAGGACGGCGGCAAGACGTGGGAGCACCTGCTCTTCGTGAATCCGGGGACCGGGTGCGCCGACCTGGCCATCGACCCCCAGCGGCCGGACATCCTGTTCGCGGGCATGTGGTCGCTTCGTGTCGATCCATGGAAGCTCGCCTCCGAAGGTACGGGCGGCGGCGTGTACGTCTCGCGTGACGCGGGTGAATCGTGGAACAAGATCGTCGACAACGGCCTGCCGGCGGCGGACCACACGGTCGGCAAGGTCGCCGTGGGCATCTCCTTTTCGGATCCGGACCGTGTGTACGCGCTGATCGAGGACGACGATCCCTCGTTCTACCGCTCGGACGATGGCGGGCGCAACTGGCGCCTGATGACGAAAAACCACGACATCTCCGAGCGCAGCTCGTACTACACGCGCTTCGCCGTGGACACGAGCGATCCCGACCGGATCTACTTCACCTCCGTCCGCTTCAGCATGAGCCAGGACGGGGGGCTGACCCTCGTGCCGAACCCACCGCGTGGCGGCGGCGACACGCACGACGTCTGGGTCGATCCGAAGAACCCGGACCGCGTCATGGTCGCGGATGACGGCGGTGCGTCGATCACGCTGAACCGGGGCAAGAGCTTCCAGCGCATCGTCCTGCCCATCGCGCAGATGTACCACGTACACGTCGACAACCAGATCCCCTACGACGTCTACGGCAACCGTCAGGATGGGTACTCGTACTCGGGGCCGTCCAACTCGCGCTCCGGCGCAATCGTCGAGGGAAACTGGCACTCGGTGGGCGGATGCGAATCGGGCTTCGCGATTCCCGATACCGCGGGCGCCAACGAGGTATGGAGCGGGTGCTACGACGGCGGGCTCGAGCTCTACGACCCGCGCACCCAGCAGGTGCGCAACGTGCGCATCTGGCCGGAGGCCGCGTATGGATGGCCCCCCGCCGACGTGAAGTACCGGTGGCACTGGACGTTTCCGATCGTGATCTCGCCTCACGACCACAACACGGTCTACGTCGGGAGCCAGTACGTGCATCGGACGCGGGACAAAGGACAGAGCTGGCAGATCGTCAGTCCGGACCTCACGCTCAACGACAAGTCGAAGCAGCAGAGCTCGGGGGGAAAAACCACCGACAACCTGATGACCTTCGACGGCTCTCTGCTCTTCGCCCTGGCGGAGTCACCCGTTCAGGAAGGCCTGCTCTGGGCGGGCAGCAACGACGGCCAGCTCAATGTGAGCAGGGACGGCGGCGACAACTGGACGAACGTGTCCAAGAACATCAAGGACCTTCCCGAGTACGGCCAGGTCTCGAACATCGAGCCGTCACGCTGGGACGCCGGGACCGCCTACGTGGCCATCGACTTCCACCAGATGGCGTCGTTCGATCCGTACATCTACAAGACGACGGACTTCGGAGCGAGCTGGACGCGCATCGACGCGGGCATCGCCCGCTCCCCCTTCTCCTTCGTGCACGTGGTGCGCGAGGACCCGGTGCGGAAGGGCATGCTGTTCGCGGGTACGGACAACGCGGTCTGGTTCACGCTCGACGACGGCGCGAACTGGCAGCGTATCCGCAATGGCCTGCCCGCCGCGCCGGCATACTGGCTGACCGTCCAGACCCACTTCAACGACCTGGTGGTCGCCACGTACGGGCGTGGAGTCTGGATCATGGACGACATGACCCCGCTGCGCGCGTTGAATCCCGAGATCATGGCTTCAGCGGCGCATGTGTTCGACGTGCGTCCGGCGTACCGGTTCCAGAGGATCCACAACATCGTGTCGGCGCCGTCGAACGTATCCGGTCAGAACCCGGCCTATGGCGCCGACATCAACGTGTGGCTCGGCAAGCCGGGCCCCGTGAAGATCGAAATCCTCGGGCCCGACGGTGACCTGATCCGTACAGTGTCGTCGAAGGGGGAAAAAGGGGTCAACAGGGTCATGTGGGACCTGCGCTACGAGGCACCGAACGCGCCGCGCTTGCGCACGCCTCCACCGGAGATGCCCTGGGTTGAGGAAGGCCCCGACGGCAACCGGCGCCTGCGTACGTGGGACCTCGACATCAGTGGTGGCCTCCGCGGCCCCCTCGTGGTCCCGGGGACGTATACCGCGCGGGTCACAGCCGGCGGCGAGACCCTCGAGACGCCGATCGAGGTGCTGAAGGATCCGCACAGCGCGGGCACGATCGACGACATCCGTGCGCAGGTGGCGATGTCGCTGAAGATGAACAAGGATCTCGAGCGCATCGGCGGGATGGTCGATCGCCTCGAATGGGTGCGGGAGCAGGTGGAGGACGCGCAGGCTTATTTCGCGAAGGACAGTACGGCCGCCACCACGGAGGGAGCCGCAAAGGACTTCCGAACCAAGCTGCTCGACGTGGAGGGCCGCCTGTTCGACATCCACCTGTCCGGCTCGCGGGAGGACGCGTTCCGCAACCCAATCAAGCTCTACGGACGCATGGGCGCCCTGGCCTCCGACGTCGGATCGAGCAGCGCCGACTTCAAGCCCACGGACCAGCAGGTGGAGGTCCACGGCATTCTGGTCGACCGGCTCGACGAGGCATCGAAGCTCATGGACGCGCTCCTGGGCAACGAACTGTCCGCCCTCAACGCCAAGCTGGCCGAACGGCAATTCCCGGTGATCTCGGACCGACAGCAGGAGTGACGCGGGCAACGAGGGGGGAGATGGCGTCGAGGTCGAAGCGAATGATCAGACGTGTTTGGATTCCCCTGTTGCTCGTGACAGCGGGGTGTCGCGGGCCAACGGAATGCTGCCTCGTCGATAGCTCGGCCCAGGCGATAGTTGAAGGGCTCGTCCAAGATAGCTCGGGGGATCCCAGTGGCGGGGATTGTCCTCCACGCGCTACCGTTGATGGCGTTCGGTTGCTCGCACCCGTCGCACTCTCTCGTCTCCGTGCCCGACTCTGTCGCAAGCGATGGTCAAGGGAGATTCAGCCTCAGCCTCTACACACCCGACTGGAGAAGGCGGGGTGGTCTACGGCCGATGTCTTGGATCCGGCGTACTTGGTCCGCTCGGGTCGTCTTGCTCGTACAGGCGCTTCAGTCCTCAATGTCGAATCGCTCGGAACACCTGGTCCGTGTTGGATTCGTCTGGACGATTCGTCGCCGGGGTTCGCACTCCCGCAGACGTAGAGGTGCTCGCAGTTGCCGTCGATCTCTTGATCGCGTTCGAAAGGACGGGATGGATCAGGAGTCCGTGGTCGTGTACCGCCTCCCTTCCGTGCTAGCGCCGTGACCCCTTCGACGCGGGCGCAACCGTGAAAGCTGTAGCCGCTCCGGAGCACACCGACGTCCCGCATTCGCCGTAGAGGGCGACGCTGACGCCCGGACTTCGCCACCCCCCCGCCACTCAGTCCTCGAGAAGAGGCGGCTCCTTGGCATCGTGCACCCCGAGGGCTACGCCCGTCCCTACGCCGATGCCCGCAGCGATGGCGGTGCCCGCCCCGACAATCGGGAGCAGCGCGACGATCGGGGCAGCCACCACAGCGGTGGCCACGCCCGCGAAGAGCCCGAGCATGGGCTTCTCCACCAGGGCCGTGTAGCGGAGACGCTTACGTACGAATTGCCTGGAGGTCAGGTGCCCGTAGACGCCGGTGACCCCGGCGATACCGGCTGCGATGAGCCCGAACATAGTGGCCTCCCTTTATCAAACCTGATGATTCAACGATTTCGTGGTAGGACGATGATGCCCGCCACACCTATCCCTACGGAATGGGCCCCGACCTTGTTCCGGATTACTCCAGCACGACGGTTCGGCCGTCCTGTGCCACCTCGACGTCCAACCCGAGCTGGCCTTCCGCGTCGCGGCGGAGGGCGTCGGACGCACCCGGCTCGCCGTGCACCAGGAAGACCCGCTTCGGGGGTCGCAGTGCACTGCCGAGCCAGTACATCAGCTCGCTCTGGTCGGCGTGTGCCGAGAGTCCATCCATCGTGACGACCTCCGAGCGGATGGGAACCGGCCTCCCGTGGATCTTCACCGTGGGTTTTCCGCTCAGCAGATCCCGGCCGCGCGTGCCCTCGGCCTGGTAGCCGGTCAGCGCGATCGTGTTGCGTGGATCCGGGGCAAAGCGGGCGATGTGGTGCAGGATGCGCCCGCCAGTGAGCATGCCGGCGCCGGCGAGCAGCACCATCGGCCCGTGGCGCTCGTTGAGCGCCTTCGACTCCCCGACCGTATGCGTGTACTCGGCTACGCTGAAGGCCCGGTAGCATTCGCTTTCCGACAGTCGATGCCAATCGGGGAACTTCAGGTAGAGGCCGGTGACGTCGATGGCCATCGGGCTGTTCAAGAAGACCGGCACCTTCGCCACGCTGCCGGCCTCGAAGATGCGCGATAGCATATACAGGACGAGTTGCGCGCGTCCGACCGCGAAGGCCGGGATCATCAGAACGCCACCCCGCTTGACCGTGCGCCGCAACACCAGCGCGAGCGCTTCGATGGGGTGGATGACCGGGTGCTCGCGGCCGCCGTACGTCGACTCCATGACGATCCAGTCGGCCTCGGGCGGCGGGTCGGGAGCCGGGATCAGGAGATCCGTCGGACGCCCGATGTCACCCGAGAACAGCACGCTTCCTTCTTCCGTTGAGATCAGGGCCGACGCCGCGCCCAGGATGTGGCCGGCTCTGGAGTACCTCAGCCGGAAGCCGTCGACCGCTACCTCCTGTCCGAGCGCCACGGTTTCGAGCAAGGGCAGGACCGCGCGAGCATCTTCTTCGGTGTAGAGTGGCTCCGGGTTGGCGTGACGGCCGTAGCCCTTCCTGCGGGCGTATCGCGCGTCCTCTTCCTGGATGTGCCCCGAGTCCGCGAGCAGGATGGCGACGAGGTCGGCCGTCGGCTCGGTGCAGTAGATCGGACCTCGATATCCGTGCTTAACCAACACGGGCAGAAAGCCGGTGTGGTCGAGATGCGCGTGCGTGAGGACGACCGCGTCCAGCGAGGCGACGTCGAAGGGGAGCGCCTCCCGGTTGCGGAGACGAAGCGCCTTCACGCCCTGGAAGAGCCCGCAGTCCACCAGGATCCGCTTGGTGCCCCAGGCGAGCAGGTGCCGCGAGCCCGTGACCGTGCCGGCCGCACCGAGAAAAGACAGTTTCACAATCGAATCCCCCAGACGAGCCACATGGCCGCGAGCAGCCCTATGAGCGTGACCACCATCATACCCGCACCGACACGTACGAAGTCGCGTGGAACGTACCCCGCCGTCCCCATGGTCATCGCATTGACCGGATGCGCCATGGGGGTCAGGAATGCCGCCGAGGCCGACACCGACACAGCGAGCGCCATCGCGTGCGGCGCGATGTGAACGACGCCGGCGATCTCCAATGCAATCGGCCCGACAATGAGGGCGCTGACCTGCCCGCCGATAATCTGGGTAGCCAGCGCCGTCAACATGAACACCGCGGTGATGACCAGAAGCCCGCTGCCGTTGCCCGCCATGCTCCCCAGGACGCCCGCCATCTTCCCCGCCAACCCGGTGTCGATCATCGCGAACCCCAGCGGCAGCATGCCGGCCACCAGGAAGATCACCTGCCACTCGATCGACCGGTACGCGTCGTCCATGCTCAGACACCCGGTCAGGATCATCGCGACAGCGCCGGTCAGCGCGATCTCCGACATCGCCATGGAGCCGGTCACCGCGGTCACGATCACCGCACCGAAGATGGCCAGCGCGGCCGGCGCTCGTTCGGGACGCGGCGGCGCGGATGAGCTTGCCCCGGCCAGGAGCCAGTCGCCGCCGCGCGCCAGAGCGACGAGGCGC
>JBBSOM010000077.1:0-8442 GCA_038259715.1 Longimicrobiales bacterium | reverse complement strand
GCGCGAGCGGAGGTTGAGCAGGCATAGGCGTCGAAGGTAGGCGGTCCCGGGGTCCGTGGCGATGGCAGCCTCTCGCGGCATTTGACGCAGGCCCCATCGAGCCGGAATATGGACGCGCGGGGCCGCGAGCCCCGCCAAGCCTTCGGTCGGAAACCATGATCCCACGCAATGCCGATCCTGCTTCGGACCCGACCGTTCGCTACGCGCTGTTCGGGGCGGCCTTCGGGGCCGTTTTCCCGGTCGTTGCGACCGTCGTGGCCGCGAGCTTCCAGGGTGTGCCGCTTTCCCTGGGTGGATTCCTTTCGACTCAGGCGAACCAGCCGCTGCTCTGGATCATCGACACGGCTCCGTTTGTTCTGGCGGCCTTTTCCGGCCTCATCGGGCGCCGGCAGGCCGAGATCCGGCGGCTACAGGAGGGCAGGCGCGCGGCGGACCTCGATCGCTTTTTCCAACTGTCGCTCGACCCATTGTGCATCGTGGGGCAGGACGGCCGCTTCCTGCGCGTGAACCCATCCTTCACCGCCGCGCTCGGCTACACGAACGAAGACATGGAGTCGCTCCGCTTTCTCGACATGGTCCACCCCGACGATCTGCTCGAAGCGGAGGAGCGCACCCTCGCGCTTTCCGAAGGACGCCCGGTCGCCCACTTCGAGGTGCGCTGCCGTACACGGCCCGGCACATACCTCTGGCTCGAATGGAGTGCGATTCCGGCCAGGCATGAACGGGTCGTCTTCGCGGTGGGCCGCGACGTCACGCTGGCGAAGGAGGGGGAGCGGGCCTTGATCGAAGCCAAGGAAGTCGCCGAGGCCGCGAACCGGGCCAAGAGCGAGTTCGTCGCGAACATGAGTCACGAGATCCGCACGCCGATGAACGGAATCATCGGCATGACGCAGCTCGCGATGGACAGTGACTTGTCCCGCGAGCAGCGCGAGTACCTGGAGATGGTCGATGCATCCGCGCACTCGCTGCTCGACATCATCAACGACATCCTCGACTTCTCGAAGATCGAGGCGGGCAAACTCGACCTCGATCCGGTGCCGTTCGGCCTGCGGGACACACTCGCCAACGCATTCAAGGCCCTGGCCGTCCGGGCGGCGGAGAAGGATCTGGAGCTGATGTATGAAGAGGGCCCGAGCGTGCCGCAAAGCCTCGTCGGCGACCCCGGGCGGCTGCGCCAGGTGCTGGTGAACCTTGTCAGCAACGCGGTGAAGTTCACCGATGAGGGCGAGGTGGGCGTCAGCATCGAGGTTCTTGAGCGCAGCGACGAAAAAGTGAGGCTGCGCTTTCGGGTGCGTGATACCGGCATCGGCATTCCAGCGGAGAAACAGGCGCTCATTTTCGATGCCTTCGCCCAGGCGGACGGGTCCACTACGCGTCGTTACGGCGGCACCGGACTGGGCCTTGCGATCTCGTCCCAGATCGTGCGCATGATGGGGGGGCGTCTCGAGGTCGAGAGTGAGCCGGGGAAGGGGAGCGTCTTTCACTTCGACGCCAGCTTCGTGGAGACGGCGGACGTCGAGGTCGCGGCGCCGCTCGGAACGCCGGCTGGGAGCCTGACCGGGGTGCCCGTTCTGGTCGTCGACGACAATGCGACCAACCGGCGTATCCTCCTGGAGTGTGTACGGCGCTGGGGAATGGTCGGCACCGAGGTCGCCGGCGCGGACGCCGCACTCCGTCGACTGACACAGGCCGCCGAGGCCGGAAAGCCGATCCGATTGGTCCTCTCCGATGTACACATGCCGGACATGGACGGCTTCGAATTGGCCGACAAGATCCGCCAGGACGAGCGCCTCTCCGATGCGACGGTCGTGCTGATCACGTCGGCGGCGCGGAGCGGGGACGGAGCCCGTTGCCGGGAACTCGGCGTGGCGGCCTTCATGCTGAAGCCGATCCTCCCCTCGGAGCTGCTCGAAGAGGTGCGACGCGTTCTGTCGGCACGGCCGGGCGCTCCCGCATCCGCGGGGTCCGCCGTCCCCGATCCGGTGCCGCTGGCTGCGCCCGACCGGCCGCTCCGCATCCTGCTCGCGGAGGACAATCCGGTCAACCAGACCCTGGCGGTGGCGTTGCTCACCAAGCGGGGCCATGAGGTTACGGTCGCCTCCAACGGTCTGGAGGCGCTGGAGCAGCTCGAGGGTGGCGCCTTCGACGTCGTGCTCATGGACGTGCAGATGCCTGAAATGGACGGATTTGAAGCGACACGTCGGATCCGGCAGATGGCCAACGGCCAGGTCGCCCGCACCCCTGTCATCGCGATGACCGCCCACGCCATGACCGGTGACCGGGAACGGTGTCTGGATGCCGGCATGGACGACTACGTCTCCAAGCCGATCGACCCGCTCGGGCTCCTGGCTACGATGGCCCGGGTACTCTCCGGCGGGACCGACGGAACCGGAGGGCCCGTGGTATTCGATCGCGACGTGGCGCTCCATCACGTCGGGGGCGACCCGGAAATCCTTCGAACGCTCCTCGTCATGTTCCGGGACCAGATGCCCGGTCGCCTCGACCAGCTCGATCGGGCGCGGAGCCAAGCGGACGCGGACGAACTGATGCGGGTGGCCCACGCGCTCAAGGGAACGGCGGCTACCCTGGGCATGCTTCGACTCCGCGACGCGGCCTACGCCGTCGAACGCGCCGGCGCGGCAAGCGTCGTGGGGCACGCGCCCAGGCCGGTCGACGACCTGCGCGCGACGATCGAAGAGGTCGTGCGCTTCCTGAGCCGAGAAGGCACTATCGAGAACGCTTCCAGGAGCGATGCATGACGAACCTTCGCGGAAAGTGGACCCGTCGGGACTTTCTCGAGCGGACGGGCTCGTGCGCCGCCCACCTGGCGCTGATGTCGGCGGCTTCATCGTGCCTGCCGCGTGGCTTATGGGCGACTCAGGAGCGCTACCCGGTCGTCGCGCGGGAGAAGTGGGGGCGCATCGAGCGGGTCGCGGAGGGCGTGTGGGCGCTCGTGTCCACCCCGCTCCAGGACCGCACCACGCTGTGCAACGGCGGCATCATCGCCGGCCGGGCCGGGGTCGTTGTCGTCGAGGCATACGGGAGCGATGCCGGCGCGGTGTGGATGGCCGAGCAGGCCCGGGCGCTCACCGGACGCGCGCCGACCCATGTCGTGCTCACGCACTACCACAGCGATCACACCGGCGGACTGCGCGGCGCGTTCGAGACGGCGGACGTCAGGCTCCTGGCCACCGGCGTGACACGGGATGAGGTTGTCGGCCGCAACAAGAACCCGCCGGTCGAGATCCTGAGCGGCGCGGTGGTGCTCGACATGCGCCGCCCGACGGAGATCGACCTGGGAGACCGCTCAGTTCTGGTGGTGCCCCGGCGCGGCCACACCGACTCGGACGTGAGCCTCGAGATTCCTGAGCTGTCCGTGGTGTTCTGCGGTGACTTGGTGTGGAACCATATGTTTCCCAACTACATGGATGCGATCCCCACCCGCCTCACGCAGAACGTCACGTTGTTGCGCGCGCTCGACGTGACCACGTACGTTCCCGGCCATGGCGCGCTGGCGGATGCCGCCGACATGAAGACCTACCAGGCGCTGCTCGACGACGTGGAGGCCGCCGCGCGACGCGCCGTCGAGCGCGGCATGAGCGCCGAAGACGCCGGCAAGGCGTACCGGGTACCGGACGCGTTGGGCGAGTGGATGTTGTTCAATCCCTCGTATTTCGCCACGGCGATAGGGGCCTGGATGAAGGAATTGAACGCATGATTCACGCGGACGAACCGCGGTAACGGAGCAGGCATGAAGAAATCGAAGGGCACGATCGCGATCCTCACCGGGGGCGGTGACGTTCCCGGCCTCAATCCCGCCATCCGCGCCGTCACGATCCGCGCGACACGGGAGGGCTACCGCGTGCTCGGCATCCGCCGGGGTTGGCGGGGCCTGATCGACTTCATTCCCGACGACAAGGCGGACAACGCCTCGTGCGTCGTCGAGTTGAACGAGGAAATCGTCTACCAGATCGGCCGCACGGGCGGGACCTTCCTGCACACATCCCGCACACGAGCGAGCCACCTCCCGCTCGCCTTCGTCCCCGAACACCTCCAGGACCGCTACACGGACCCGATCAACGACCTCACCCCGGACGTCCTGAAGAATCTGGATTTCCTGGGGGTGGACTATCTGGTGCCGATCGGGGGGGACGACACGCTGTCGTACGCAACACGGCTCCACAGCGAAGGCGTGAAGGTGGTCGCGATCCCCAAGACGATGGACAACGACGTGCCGGGCACCGACTACTGCATCGGCTTCGGCACGTGCGTGACGCGCACCATCGAGTTGACCCAGCAACTGCGCACGTCCGCGGGCTCACACGAGCGCATCCTGGTCATCGAGGTGTTCGGTCGCTACGCGGGCTTCACCGCGCTCCTCCCGACGATGGCGGGAGCTGCCGACCGCTGTGTGATCCCCGAGTACCCATTCGACCCCGAACACCTCATCGGTCTCTTGGTGAAGGACCGGAACAGGAATCCCGAACGCTATTCGGTGGTGCTCGTCGCCGAGGGCGCCACCATGGCACAGCAGGACGACATGGTCTTCTCCAGCGAAGAGGAGGACCAGTTCGGACACAAGAAGCTGGGGGGGATCGGAGATCGGGTATGTGACCTGATCAAGGACCTCTCCCCGAAGTTCAACAAGGGTAAGGTCATCCACACGGTGAACCAGCGCCTGGGCTACCTGGTGCGTTCGGGCGACCCGGACGGGCTCGACTCGATCGTACCCATGGCCTACGGCAACCTTGCGCTCGACCTGATCCTGCAGGGGCGGCATGGTCTGCTGGTGGCGGTGCGCAACGGCGTGTATACGTGCGTCCCCATCGAGACCGTCGTCGACACGAAGAAGGTCGTCGATGTCGATCTCTTCTACGACACCGAGCGGATGCGGCCGCGCTACGAAGGTTTCGCTTCGAAGCCCCTCTTCATCATGACCAGCGGAAGCTGAGCGAGGCTTCGCCGGCGGCGACCGGCCACAGCGGTGTGAGCGCGATTCCCTGGACCGACTCTTCGCTACCCCGCTCCGACTTGGACACCGTGCGGATCTCGTAGCGCCACACGGTCGTGGCCGGCGGGTCGAGGTCCAGGTCCAGCCCGGCCTCGGCCTCCACGGCCACCGACAGTTCGGGCGCGAAGCGGGCTCCGTCGGGGAAGGCCGCCGGGTCCCATCGGTAGGCGACGCGTACCCGGCCGCTCTCCTCGAACGTGATCTCCTTCTCGAGCAGGCTCGGAGCGTCCGAGCGCATGCGCACGGTGACCGTCCCGTCGTCCGGCCTGTCCACGGCGCACGAAAGCGGCACCGAGGCCCACGTCGCCAGGGCGTCGTAGTCGGCGCGCGCGTACGCGGCCAGGTCGAGCCCTGCCGCCACGACGCGATCCACGAGGAGGGCCCGGTCCTCACGGTCGAACGGGGGCAGATCGCCGAAGCTGAGCCCCCCCTCGATGTGGTGGATCGAGGGCATGCCCCCGTCGTCGTCGGGCTGGGCCGAGCCCCGCGTTGCAGTCGGTGGCGGGTCCCCGGGGCGATTCCCGCCGGCGGCCCCAGAGTCGGTCCCAGAGTCGGCCCCAGGGTCGATCTCGGTGTGGCTCTCGTGGTAGCTCTCGCGACGGCGCGTCAGCGCGTCGGCCAGGTTGATCCGGCGTGCAAAGACGGTCAGTTCCTCGATCGCCCCGCCCCGCGCCGGCGCGACCACGGCGCTGAACGTGGATGCATGCACCCAGATTTCGTCATGACCGTCCTCGTCCAGATCGAGCGTCTCGGCGCATAGAGGCTCGCCCCCGCGGAGGAGCCCCTCGGCCTCGGCCAGGTGCGCCCAGATGGCCGCGCGCAGGTGCCTCAGGTAGAGACCGCCGAACACGCCGTGCCAATAGGCGTCGTTACACTGTGCGGACCCGATCGCGTGGCGTGCGTCTGCCGGGTCCCCCCTTTCGCGGCAGAGCTCCGAGAGCGCGGCGGCCTTCTTGTGCATCCGGTTCGACTCTGTGTAGCGCGTCAGGAAGTTGGGCCAGTGGCCGCCACGCAGGAGGGTCGAGGCGTCCGGGTCGTCCGACGTCGCGGTCACCAGCTGTTCCAGACGGTCGAGGCGCCGAGCCGCGGCGGGCGGCAGCGACCACTTCTCCATTTCGTGGTACGACGCGGTTGGGAGGTAGGTCAGACCACCGGGCGGCACATGCTCCAGCGCTTGGTGAGGTGTGATCAGCCGGATGACGTTCTGCTCTTGAAGGGTGTCGAGCGTGTCGAGGTAGCGGTCGAGCCATCCCTGCCCCCACACCCAAGCGGCCGTTCCGGGCCAGCCGCCGAACTTTTCGCCGTCGTCGGCGAGTATGGCCAGGGGGCGCCCGTCTGCCTGGAGCGCCCGCAGATAGGCCGCGAACTCCTCGGGCGGACGGAAAGGCACGAGGTAGCGAAGGTGCTCGTCGATCGGGAAGAGCGCGACGCTCTTACCCGCCGACTCCGTTCGCCAGGGCCGATGGAGGCCACGGCGCTCGTGACCGTTCACCAGGAAGTGGCGGTCGTCGACCATTGCGTACCGGACGCCCGCGTCCGCCAGGTCCTCCGGGAGGCCGGGCTCCCAGACGCGTTCGGTGAGCCACAGCCCGGTCGCCTCCACGCCGAAGCGGGTGTGCAGCCAGTCTTTCATCCAGCCGATCTGGTCGAGCCGATCCTGTCGTGCGAGCACGGGGAGCACGGGTTCGTAGAAGCCCGACAGGAGCAGCTCCACCGAGCCGTCGGCCGCCATCCCCCCGATCACGTCGAGGAAGCGGTGCGAATGGGCGTCCAGCCAGGACAGGAGGGGACCGGAGACGTGGAGCGCGATGGGGAGGGCGTGCCGCGCCGCCAGGCGCTCGAGAAGCGGCAGGTAGACGTCCTCTGCATGGCTACGGAACACACTGTCGAAGTTGCCCACGGGCTGGTGCACGTGGACCCCGAAAACATAGCCGACGGGTGCGCCTGCGCGTGGCGGCACGGACTCTGTGGCGCGCTCCGAGAAACCGAGCGCCCGCCCGACCGCGCGAACCGCAGCGGGCGCCGTGCCCCGCACCTTGGGGAGTGCGCGCCCGAACGTCGTCTGTACGTCGAACGGCACGCGCACGCCGGCCTTCACCAGACTGGCCGCCCAGCGCACTACCGCGGCCCCGTGCTCCCCGTCCGGCTCGCGCAGGAAACGGTCGACGGCGTCGCTGAGACCGGCAGCCGGAGGCGCAACCGGTCCGGTACCTGGCTGGGTGGATTGGAGCGCGCTCCAGTCGGCCTCCGGCGGGCATGAGCCACGCACGTCGGTCTTCCACAGACGTGCCCCGCTCCCGGCGGTCGGGTCGTTGCTCTCCGCCTCGGCGAGTTGCCGGACGAGCTTCTCCTCCAGCGCGCCCGCGGCATCGCCACCGAGCAGGTCCAGAGCGTGCGCCGCATACCGGAGCACCTGGAGCGGTTCGAGGCCCGCCAGGTCGTCGAAGAACCATCCGCACGACGTGAACATGCGGAGCGCGTCGCGCTCCATCTCCAGAAGCTCGAGGGCGCGCTCGACCTCTTCCGCGCCGAGCGGCCGTGCAGCCCGCTCCGCCACGAAGCGACGGCGCGCGGCGTCGCCACGATCCAACACCGAACCGTATGCGTCGCGCGTGGCCCACGCATCGGCCAGGAGCGCGCCGGCCTCCCGTTCGAAGTGGCTGTGCAGGGCCGCAGCCAATTCGTTCAGGGCTTCGCGGAGCACGGCGCGCCACTTCTGCTGCGTCGGCGTGGACGGGTCCATCTTGCACCCGCATTCGGTGCGCCAACGGTCGACGCCGTGCGCGCACGACCACGCGCTCGGCTCCACGATCCGGATGTACGCCTCAGCCGGCTGTCGCGCGAGGAAGGATGCGTAGTTTTCGATTCGGACGTCGTCGCGTGCGCATACCGCAAGCACCGCCGCGGCCAGAGCCATGTCACCCCAGCGGTGGTGGTGGCCGAACGTCTCTCCGTCGGTGGCGAGCGACGTGAGCCGCCGCTCAGCCCCGTCGCCATCGGCCATGCGTCTGGCCCACTCGTGCGCGTCGCGGAGAAGTGCGCCGAAGGCCACGTCGTGACTCAGACCGCCGTCGTACACGAACACCGCTATGTCGGCGCCCGAGGGCAGCCGGACCCTGCCGGGTAGGCCGCGCTTGGGCGCGGCGACCAACTGGGTGGGTCCCAGAACCGTGAAGCGGATGCCTTCGGCCGCCAACACCTCGAGCGTCTCGGTGTCCACCGCCGCCTCGGGCAGCCACATCCCTTCGGGCTCTCGACCGAACCGCCGCCGGAAGTCCGCGATGCCCCACCGGACTTCGGTGACCTTGTCGCGGCGTGTGGCGAGTGGGAGGATCACATGGTGGTACGGCGCGGCCAGCGCGTTGCCGTGTCCGAGCCGTGCGGCGCTGCGCGCATCGGCGTCGCGGAACGCCCGGTAGGTGTCGGGCGCT
>JBBSOM010000076.1:0-8450 GCA_038259715.1 Longimicrobiales bacterium | reverse complement strand
GTAGTCGAGGCCATTGGCCACGAAGCGGAGTTGCCCGGAGGAGAGGGGCACGTCGACGACCCCGTTGAAGATCGTGCGCTGCTGACGCCCGTAGACGCTCCCGTCGTCCGCGACCGGATTCCGCCGGAACCCGTCGTACGTAAAGCGGGAAAGGGTGGCCCGGTAGCCTACGCCCTTCGAGGTTCCGGTCACGCCACCAAGTAGGGTGACCAGGCCGTTCGAGCCGGCGGCCGAACGAGCTTCGACGCGTGGACCGCCGGGAGCAGGGGGCACGGTCTCGAAATGCAGCACGCCGCCTGCTGCGTTCCCGTACAGCGCGGAGGCCGGGCCCCGAAGCAGCTCGACCCGGCCGATCGTGGCGGGGTCCAGGTGGTCGAGTGACGTCTGTCCGTCCGCGAGCGTCGCGGGGATGCCGTCGACGAGGACCCGGACCCCGCGGATACCGAACTGCGCTCGGGAGCCGAAGCCACGGATCGCCAGCCGTTCCCCGGACGCCAGGTTGTAGCGGTTCTGGATCTGCACGCCCGGGAGGGAGCGGAGCGTCTCTTCGAGGAAGGCTCCGGGGTTGCCTCTGGTCAGTTCCGATCCCGCGGCCACGGAGACCGCGTACGGGCTCCCGGTGCCGACGGAGGTACGGAGCACACGAACGATCACGGGCGCGATGACTACGGCGGAGTCGGGGCTGGCACGAGCCGTGTCCACGGCCTGCTGAGCAGCGCCGTTTCCGGGTGTGCCGAGGGCCGCCAGGGACAGGGCGCCGAGCGCCGCTACCCTCGACCGCATTCCTTCAAAACCAATGAATTTCAATGTCCATCTCCGGTTTGGTCGATGTTCATGGCCACGACGAGAACGTCGTCGTCCCTACCGATGGTGACTTCCTTCACGGTTCTTGCACCGGCGTCGGTGAACGCCTCTATCCTGACCCGCCACCCGGTCGGAACTCCGCATAGCATGAACACGCCCCGGTCGTCCAGTGTGGTGTTGAGCCCATGTGCGTCATCGGGGTCGAGGCTCCACGTCGGGTTCGTCCCCGAGGCGCGGGGGGGTGCCGCTGTGCTTTGCAACGGAAAGTCGGTCGGACCGAAGACGCGAGCCCGGACGCGCGCACCGTCCACCGGAGATCCATGGCGAAGGACCCGGCCGAGGATCGTCGTCGTGTGACCCTCGTCCGGGCCCTCTTCCGCACAAGCGCCTTGCAGGATCTCGCCCACGCCGGGGACTCGCAAGCGGGTGGTCGTGATCTGGCCGGCTACGGCATCGACCGCAAACGTAATCGGATCGAGCCCGAGAGTGTCGAGCGAGGGCGCGCGCAATTCGATGGTCTGCGGGCCCGGTGCAACGCCGGAGATGAGATAGGTGCCGGCGTCCCCGGCTATGTCGTCGGCGTTCCCCTCGGTCCGGTCGGTGAGACGGACGGCGGCCCCCGACACGGGGCTGCCCGAGGAGTCCACTACGGCGCCCGCGAGCGTCCCGGAGCCGGCCTCCATGAGGATGGTTCCGTCCTGGCCGGTGACCCGCCACAGTACACCCCCCTGAACCTGGTAGCCGGTGACGGAGAAGTGGGAGCGGGTCGGGTCGGTAGCGATGATCGGCAACCGCATGCTCCAATCGGTCACCACCCACGTGCCGTTGGGCAGGTTGCCGAACGCGACATGCCCGCCGGCCGTGCCCGCGTCGCGGTGCCGGGGACGGTTCACGTAGGTGAACTCGAGGCGACGCAGCGACGCCGAGGCAGCGTCGAGCCAGAGTGTGCCCCGGATGTCCGGAAGCCGACGTCCCGCGACCGGCTCGAAGCCGAGCCCGATGGCCCCGGCGCGCACGTCCTTGACACGCATGCAATGCGTGGAGAGGAACGCGTCCGAGAGGAAGGCATCGGCATCGGGTGCGTAATACACCAAGGCCCCGTCTTCCTGGAAATGAATGAATCCTTCGTCGACGAGACGCCCGGCGGGGAGACTGACGTACGGCGCCTGGCCTGCGCTGCGTATGAATCGTTGCCGGTCCTTCCGCACGGGTCTTCCGGCGACGTCGAGGTCCCGCTCGAAGCGAAGGAGGGTGTACCCGTAGGTGCCGGAGTGCTCCGTCCATGCCGCGGCCTGCAACGCCTTGCGTGCCTCCTCCCACACACGGACCGTCGCCGGACCCTGTTGGGCCGCGAGGGCGCAGCGGCGCGACCCCGACACGTCGAGTCCAACCAGTTCCACCGGCCGGACCGGAACCTCCACCCTGCGAACGACCCCGTCGACCGGGACATCGAAGGGGTCCGTGGTCAGGCTTTCGTAGCCGATCCGGTCAACCCGGATCGTGTGCGGCCCCGGCCTGTCCGCGTGGGTGACGAAGCCGCCGTCGATTCCCGTGAGCCCCTTCCGCTCGACATTTCCGTCTTGCCCCATCAGGATCACCATCGCTCCCTCGATCGGCCTGCCGCCGCCTTCTTCCACCACCTGTCCCCGCACCGTCTGGGCTCGCACCGGCGCCGCGAGGAGTACCAGGGCGATCGCGATCGCGATCGGCGCAAATGTCGTCTCCCTTCTCATGGTCCGTACGATACCGCGTATCCGGCGCGAGCGCGCCCTCCATTCCGTTGAAAATCGTCCGCTCCCACCGGTCGGATGCTCCCGCGTGGATCGACTGTGACACGTGCGGGGACCAGCGCTAGCTTGTGTCCCATGTCGTACCCTGATCCGATGTTCGGAATCCCGCCCTCCGTTTTCGCCGATCGTCGCACCCGCGCCCTTGGACGCATGGGTTCGGCGGTGTTGGTGTTGCCTGCGGCACCGCGGCTGCTCCGCACCCGGGACACCGACGTGCCGTACCGATCGGACAGTGAGTTGTACTACCTGTCCGGCGCGACCGAACCCGGCACCGTCGCGGTTCTCGTGGGTGGGGATTCACCTCATTTCCATCTCTTTGTGCCCGACCGCGACCCCGACGTCGAATTGTGGAACGGTCCGCGGATCGGGCCCGAGGAAGCTGCGCTCCGCTTCGGTGCCGACGAGACGCACCCGACCTCGGAACTCCCGACCCGGCTACCCGGACTCCTCGCGCAGGGAGACCGCATCCTCTACCGCCTGGGTCGTGCGGACGCCACCGAACGCATGGTGCTGCAGGCGCTGGGCGACGCTCGGGTTCGCGGGCCGCGTCACGGGACGGGTCCACGCTCGGTCGTCGACCCGGGCGAGGTGCTCGACGACATGCGCCTCATCAAGGACGCGCAGGAGATCGTGCGGCTACGCGCTGCCGCGGTGCTCAGCATGGACGGGCATCGCGCGGGCGCTGGCGTGCTCGGCCCCGGGGTGGGGGAGTGGATGGTCGAAGCCGAGGTCGCCGCCCACTTCCGTCGTGGGGGGGCGGCGGGCCCGGCCTACGAGACGATCGTGGGATCAGGGTCGAACGCGTGTTTCCTGCACTACGTGGCGAACCACCGGGTCATGGAGGGTGGGGACCTCGTCCTCCTCGACGCCGGAGCCGAGTTGGCGCTCTACAACGGTGATGTCACGCGTACCTACCCGGTTTCCGGTCGCTTCAGCACCCAACAGCGGGCCGTGTACGACGTAGTGGACGCCGCTCGCCACGCCGCTATCTCCGTGGTCCGGCCGGGCGCCACCATCGGCGATGTGCACGCCGCCGCGGTCCGGGCGCTGGTGGAGGGACTGGTTTCCCTGGGCGTGTTGAGCGGCGACGTGGATACGCTGGCCGCGGAAGGTGCCCACAGACGCTACTACCCGCATCAGACGTCGCACTGGGTCGGGCTCGACGTCCACGATCCCGGAGATTACGCGCGCGGCGGAGCATCGCGGCGCCTCGAGCCCGGAATGGTGTTCAGCGTGGAGCCGGGCCTGTACTTCCGGGGCGACGGTGTCCCGGCGGACTTCGAGGGCATCGGCGTGCGAATCGAGGACGATATCCTCGTGACCCGGGACGGATACGAGAACCTGACCTCCACGCTCCCGACCGCGGCGGACGCGGTGGAAGCCCTGGTGCTCGAGGGGCCGTGAGCCGGACCGCCACGGGCCCGGCCAGCCTGTTGGTCGACGCGCTTCGACGGCCGGGGCCACTCGTGACCATCGAGTTGCGCCCCCCCCGCACCGACCTCGACCAGGGGGAGGGCATGTCCGCGTGGATCGACTTGCATCACACGCTCGGGCGTCTGACCCGCGACGAGTTGTTCGTGTTCCTCACGGACAACGCGATCGGGGCCGCCGAGGAGGAGAACCTCGCGCACGTCGGCGCCAATGTCGGCGAGGATGTGGATCGGCGCCGGATCGTGCCCATCCTCACGGCCAAGCATGCACTCGACTACTGCATGATGTTCGCGTCGCGCGCCGTCTCCCAGGGATACGACTCGCTCACTGTGCTCGGCGGCGACCGCTTCGTCGGACCACCTCGCTGCGTACCGCATGCCCGTGACTTGCGCGAACTCATCCGGGCCCGCGTGCCGTCGCTCGCGCTCGGCGGTTGGGTCAACCCTCTCAAGAACGCGGTCGAACAACTCGGGTACCTGACCGACGGCAGCGCGCACGCGGACTTCTCGCTTGGGCAGATCGTGTCGCATCATAAGCGCGACACGGTCTCGCGCTTCCTCGAAGAGCACGCCCTCAACGGATGCGGAATCCCGGTCGTCTACGGGGTTTTCTTCTACCGGAGCGCGAACCCGAAGACGCTCGAAACCCTCGGACACTTCTTCCCGGTGCCGGCCGAGGAGATCACGCGCGAGTTCGACAACGGCGTCGACGCTGAGGAAATCTGCGCGCGCACCATCCGCGAACTACGCGCCGAAGGCGCCGACAAGATCTACGTCAGCAACCTCGGCAACCGCGGCGCCGGCCGCCGCCTCAAGCGGATCCTGGAGAGGGTGTAGCCGGCCGGCCCAACCACCATCCAGCCCTCGCGTCCACCACCACCCAGCCCCCCAGGTGATGGGGCAGGGCGTCCTGGTCGGAGGTCGGCGGCAGCCGGAGGTGAGCAGCGAGGCTCGGATGCAAAGCATCCGGAGCGAACGAAGTGAGCGCCCGAGTCGCGAACCTCCGGATTCCGCCGACCGCGCAACCCCGCGAAGCACGCGAGCGTAGCGAGCGACGCGAAGCACGCGACGCGAAGCAAGCAAAGCGTAGCGAGCGACGCGAAGCCCCGCCCTACGCCATAGCTCGCACCCCGCCCTCCCTCAGCACCCTCAATGCCACGTCCACGCGTCCGGCCGGCGCGGAGATGTGGAAGCCCTGAACGAGTGGGCGGAGGGTTTCGATCATCTCGCATGCGATCGTGACGCCCTCGTCCAACGCGGCATCCGCGCCCGACGTCTGGGCACCACGCATGCGCTCCAGCACGGCGTCCGGCACGATCGCGCCCGGAACCTCGTTGGCGAGAAACTCGGCGTTCCGCAGGGAGAGCAGCGGCCAGCTGCCGGCGACCACCGCGACGCGCCACGCATCCACACGCGCCATGAAGCGCTCGAGGGATTCGGCGTCGAAGACCGGTTGGGTGACCGCGAAGTCCGCACCCGCGTCGACCTTGTAGGCGAAGCGCCTGGTCTCGCGTTCCTGATCCACCGCACCGTGGTTGGCCGCGACGCCGATCACGAACTCCGTGGGTGCGCCGATTGAACCGCCGCCCGGGTCCAGGCCGCGGTTGAGTCCGGCCACCACGTGGGTCAGCCCGATCGAGTCGATGTCGAAGACGGCCGTCGCGTCGGGGTAGGGGCCCATCACCGGCGGATCACCACTCACCAGCAGGACGTTGCGTAGCCCCGCCGCGGCCGCACCCAGCAGATCGCTGATCATGCCGAGCATGTTCCTGTCCCGACAGGTGTAGTGGACCACGGTCTCGATGCCCACTTCGCGCTCCACGATGAGCGCGGCCGAGACGGCGCCCATACGGCTCTGCGCGCGGGAACTGTCGACGATCGTGATCGCATCCACGCCGGCTGCCGCGAGTTGACGGGCCGGCGCCACGATGCGGCTGGGGTCCCATCCGTGCGGCGGAAGGATCTCGACCGAGGCGACGCCTTCACCACGAGCGAGCTTCCTTCCCCAGGCCGACCGTCGTTCAAGAGGGACGCTCTGGTCCGGGTGAGGTGCCGTGTCCGACGGCCCCCGTACCGACACGCTCGCGTGGCGAGGCTGCATGGCGGAGACCGCGTCGCCGATGCACTTCACGTGCTCGGGCGTGGTCCCGCAGCAGCCACCGACGAAGCGCACGCCGACGTCGATCATGCGTCGTGCGTACTGGGCCACATACTCGGGGCTGGCCATGTAGATCTTGCGGTCGCCGACGGTGCGGGGCAGGCCGGCATTCGGCTGCGCGGAGATGGGCAGCGATGTCGCGTCGGCCATCTCCTCGATCGCGTCGAGCATCACCGCGGGCCCCACCGAGCAGTTGAGCCCCACCACGTCAGGGCCCATCGCGGTGAGGGCGAGGGTGAGGCTGGCCACGTCCGCGCCGTACGACGTACGCCCGTCGTCACCCACCGTCATCTGGGCGAACACGGGCAGATCGCTGTGCCCGCGGATCGCGCTCAGCGCGCACCCGAGTTCCGTGATGTCGGAGAACGTCTCGAGGACGAAGGCGTCCACACCGCCCTCGAGGAGTCCGCCGACCTGGCGGGAGAAGAGATCCGTGGCTTCGTCGTTGGACGTCGGGCCCCACGGCTCAATACGCACGCCGAGTGGACCGATCGCGCCGGCCACGAAGGCCCTCCCACGCGACCCCTCCCGAGCCAGAGCCACGGCGGTCCGGTTGATCTCCTCCGTGCGCACTTCGAGGCCGTACGCGGACAGCTTGACCGGGTTGGCGCCGAACGTGTTGGTCTCCAGGATCTCGGCGCCGGCGGCCGCGTACTCCTCATGGATGCCGCGCACCAAGGCGGGACGCGTCAGGTTCAGCTCGTCGTAGCACACGTTCACGAAGACGCCGCGCGCGTAAAGCAACGTGCCCATCGCGCCATCGAAGAGGTGCACGCGTCCATCGTCCAGGAGCGTCCTCATGCGCCGTCTTCGGGATCGTACCCGAGATTGGGGAGGAGCCACCGTTCGATCTCCTCGACAGGCATCCCCTTCCTGGCCGAGTAGTCCAGCACCTGATCTCGCCCGAGTCTGCCCATGCCGAAGTAGCTCGCGGACGGGTGCGCGAGGTACCACCCGCTCACCGAGGATGGCGGGTCCATCGCGCAACTCTCGGTGAGATGCATGCCGACGGCGTTCTCCACGTCGAGGAGCGAAAAGAGCGTGCGCTTTTCGGTGTGGTCGGGGCACGCCGGGTAGCCGGGCGCCGGGCGGATGCCGCGGTAGGTTTCCGAAATCAACTCCTTGTTGCCCAGGCTTTCCTTCGGAGCGTACCCCCACAGGTCGCGCCGCACGCGCAGGTGCGTGTGCTCGGCCAACGCTTCGGCCAGCCGGTCGGTCACCGACTTGGCCAGAATGGCCGAGTAGTCGTCGTTGGTGGCTTCGTAGGCCTGCACGAGCGACGCCACCGAGCCTGCGGTGACCGCGAACGCCCCCGCCCAGTCGGCCACGCCGCTGTCCTTCGGAGCCACGAAGTCCGCCAGCGCGAGGTTTTCCCGGCCGTCCTTGGCGAACTGCTGGCGGAGTCCGAATATCGTCGTCGCGCGTCCGTTCCGATCGCCATCAGGGTACACTTCGATGTCGTCTCCGACGGCGTTGGCCGCAAAGAGGCCGACCCGCGCCCGCGGCCGCAGAATGCCCTCGCGCTCGATGCGATCGAGAATCGCCTGGGCGTCCGCCATCAGTGCGCGGGCCGGCTCGCCGGCCAGGGCGTCGTCGAGGATGTCCGGGTAGGAGCCGCGCATCTCCCACGCCTGGAAGAAGGGCGTCCAGTCGATAAACGGGCGCAGCTCCGCGACCTCCACCTCGAACGAGTGGACGCCGGGTTTGGCCGGCACCGGCGGCGACGCCGACGACCAGTCGGTTCGGAACGCGCGAGCCCGCGCCTCCTCGATCGGGAGCAGCTGGGTGCGGTCTCTGCCTGCCGCGCGCCGCTGGCGCGTCCGCTCGTAGTCGGCTCGGACCTCCTCCATGAAGGCGGGGCGAGCCGCATCGTCGAGGAGCTTGCCGACGACGCCGACCGCGCGGGACGCGTCCAGCACGTGGACCGCCGGCCCATGGTAGTGGGACTCGATCTTGATGGCGGTGTGCGCCTTCGAGGTGGTCGCGCCGCCGATCAACAAAGGCAGCTCGAAGCCCAGCCGCTCCATCTCCTTGGCCACGTGCACCATCTGGTCGAGCGACGGCGTGATCAGTCCCGACACACCGATCACGTCGACCTTCTCCCTTATTGCGGCCTCCAGGATCCGCTCCGCCGGCACCATCACGCCGAGGTCGACGACCTCGTAGCCGTTACACTGCAGCACGACGCCCACGATGTTCTTGCCGATGTCGTGCACGTCGCCCTTCACCGTGGCCAGGAGCACCTTGCCCTTGCCGGACAGGCTGGTC
>JBBSOM010000075.1:0-8482 GCA_038259715.1 Longimicrobiales bacterium | reverse complement strand
TAGTTGTCGAAGCCACCCATGATGCCGATACCTCGGCACTCCACGTTCATCCCAGGAGGTACGATGATCTCGACGCCCCCCCAAACGGCCAACACGCGGACCTCGGTGACGCCGGGTCCCAACTCGGCTTCCCGGAAGTCCAACTCGGCCCCGCCCATGATGGCCAAACCAAAATTGTGGCGGGCGGCGCTCCACCGGCCGCGGCGGGACGCACCTCCCAGGATCGCGACGATGATCTCGCGCTCGCGCACGTGAGCCGCCGAGGTCACCCTGAACTTGTGCTTCGCGATGTCGGACGACTCCGTGCCCTGCGACGGCGCGGGGAGGTTCCCTCCCGGCAGGTCGCGGAGCAACGCCGTGAGATCGTCGACGGTCGCGGCCCGATGCGCGGCCTCGACGCGCCGCTCGAACTCCTCGACCTCCATCGCATCGTTTGCGAAATGGTCGCACAACGCATCGATCGTGACCTGACGTGTGTGGGTCAGGGGCCGTCGTGCTCCTTCGGATTCCGGATCCATCCGCCTCTCCATGTCCTCTCCATCCTCACCCGCCACCCCCAAGACTTCTCCATTGCATTGCGCCGGCCGGCTCGAGAGCCGGTGACCGTCCGATCTGGACGTTACCCGGATGCCCGGGGCCCGAGCACCCCGATGAAGCACACCGAGCCGGCGACCGACGGCACCTCGTGCTCACTCGACTCGTACGAGCGTCAGTTCGATGCCGGCGTGAGCCCGCGAGCGAAGCGTTCGAGGACGTCCGCGCACCGAAGGACCTGGACGGCTTCGATCCACTCGTCGGCGCTGTGTGCCTGACCGATGTCTCCCGGCCCGAAGCATACGGCCGGGATGCCGGCTTCATTCAAATAGGCCGCGTCCACCCACGCCGTCATCCCCTCGATGAACGGTCGCACCTCGCTCCGCTCACACGCTTCCAGGAGGCCGCGCACCAGGGGGGACTCGACCGGCACCTCGGTACCCGGGCGGGTGAGGGTGACTTCGAGCGCCGCCCGGACGGAGGGTTCTCGTTTCTGGAGGGAGGTGAGCACACGCTGGAACTCGGCCAGCACTTCGGCGGAATATTCGCCGGGCAGGGTTCGCCGCTCGAGCAGGAGTTCGCAGGAGTCTGGATAGACCGACTCCGCGGTACCCCCGTGGATCGTTCCCGCGTGGAACGATCCGTGGCCGAGCAACGGATGAGGGGGCCGGGCGTTCAACTCCGCGGCCCGGGCGTCCAGGGCCGCGAGATAGAGTCCTGCGTGCCGGATGGCGTCGATTCCGGCGTCGGGTCGTGAACCATGGGCCGCGCGGCCCTCGAACGCCGCTTTCAGCCACACGAACCCTTTATGAGCGGGCATCACCGCGAGGCTCGTCGGCTCGCACACGACCGCGAGATCCGCGCGGACGCCGGACCGGACCAGCGCATCCATGCCCAGACTGGCGTGCTCCTCGTCGGCGGTTAGCGCCACGATCAGGTGGGGCCTCGCGCCGCCGGAAGCCAAGCGGGCTGTGGCGGCGAGGAGTGCCGCCACCCCGCCTTTCATGTCGCACGACCCCCGGCCGTACACGCGGCCATCCCGCATCTCGGCCCCAAATGGGTCTACGGTCATACGCTCGACACCGACGGTGTCGAGGTGCCCGTTGAGCAAAAGGGTCGGCCCACTCCCCGCGAGGTGCGCTACCACGTTGAAGCGGTCGGGCGCCACCTCGACCATCTCGACGTCGAGCCCCCAGCCCCGCAGAAGGTCGAGGCACAGCTCCGCGATCTCCCCTTCGCCGGCGCCACCCGGCGCCAGCACCGGGTTCACGGAGGGCACTGTCACCAGGGCGCGCGTCAGCGCGACTGGATCGCCCCGCTCGGCGTGGCCGCGGCCGTTCGCCATCTGTACGCCCACCCGTCAACCTCCGGGTTGGAAGGTAGAAAGTCCGGGGCATCACGGCGAAAGCGGCGGGGAGAGCCGAACTCCCCCCGCCGCTTCCTGATGTTGCCTGTCGAGCGCTGCGCGTCAGTCGAAGTACGTGCGGTTCTTCTCGATGTACGTCGTCCACTCCGGGGGCACATCCGTGTCCGGGAAGATAGCCTGGACCGGGCATTCCGGCTCACACGCTCCGCAATCGATGCATTCGTCGGGATGGATGTAGTACTGATCCGTCCCTTCATAGATGCAATCGACAGGGCACACTTCGACGCAACTTGCGTCCTTCACCCCGATGCAGGGCTCGGTAATTATATAGGCCATGAAGCCTCCGAACGGTCTCATTTCAGGCGCCCAGAACGGATTCGCTCAAGGCGTTGGACAAGGTGTAACCAATGGCGCCACCGCTGGCAAGATACCGCCGGTCACGCGAGTTTTCGCGCAAACGCTCTACACCAACTCCGATAGCGTTGGGCCAATCGCGGATGCGTGCGCTCGGCAATGGGCATGTAAACATCCCGGGCCTGAGCATGGGTGGCCCGCCGCCAGACGTCGTCCACGTCATCGCGCATGTGTGCGTGACGGACATGGTCGAGGCGTTCGGCCAACGCCACCAACCGGAGTCGGTCGTCTCCCGTGATCAGATCCTCCATGAGGCGCTCCGAGTCCGGCATGGGGATCCGCCCGGCCAGATCCGCCACCTCGTCGCCGAGGACCGCGCGAACATCCGAGCGGGCGACCTGGAAGGCCGGGTCCTCCGATTCGGTCACCGCCGCGGCCGCGAGCACCACCGGATCGGTCACCCCCACATCTCGCAGCAGAATCAGCATGGTTCGGCCCGGGTGCAGGTAGAGTGGGTGCCGGTCGTCATCCAGGACGGCGATGCGCGGGGACATCGCCAGCGCGTGCGCCCGCCCGAGCAGCGGGAGGTCCGTCGGGGTCACACCGAAGAAGCGCGCGACGCGTAGGACGCTGGAAGCCATTACAGAGCCTCGGTCCTCCCTCATGGGGCCTCCCCGCGGCTCACTCCTTACGCCACTCCACATCGCCGTCGCCCGTCGCGTCGTTCTCGAGTCGGGCGAACGTGAACAGCAAGTCCGACAGCCGATTCAGGTACGCGACGACCCGCCGGTCGACCCGCTCGTCGACCGGGCCATCGACCGCCTCCGGGGACGCGAGAGTGACCACGGCCCGCTCCGCACGACGGCATACGGTACGCGCCACGTGCAGCGCGGCGGCTCCGGGGGACCCGCCCGGAAGGATGAAGGCCCTCAACGCGGGAAGCCGCGTGTCGGCCTCATCCATCCAGGACTCCATCTCCGCGATTCGAGCCTCGGGAAGCGTGGGCAGTCCCTTGGGTTCGGGACGTCCCTTCACCGGAGGCGCGGTGGCCAGGAGCGACCCGAGCGCGAACAGGTCGTGCTGCACGCGCGCGAGACGCCCCCGGATCGTGGCGTCCGATACCACGGTGAGCGCCCACCCGACCGAGGCGTTGAGTTCGTCCACTGTGCCGTACGCAGCGACGCGAACGTGATCCTTGGGCACGCGTCCACCGCCGAAGAGACCCGTGTCGCCCGCGTCACCGGTGCGTGTGTAGATCTTCATACGTTTCCGCTGGAGGTCGTGGCGGCGAGTGGGCCGCTAGAGTGCCGCGAGGACGCGCGAGCCCGGACCGGATATATAGTACCCCCGGATAATGTCACGCAGTTCGTCGAGGCGATCCGTGAAGTAGTGGTCGCTGCCCGGAACGCGCACCAGGGTGACGTCGGGGGCCACGTCGCGCAGGTATGCGGCCACCTCGGAGCCGGCGCCGAACTCGTCGTTCTCGCCCTGCACGACCAACACGGGCTTGCCCACGTCGGCAAGATAGGAGAAGTCGTACTCGGCCTTCTCGACCGGGAGCCCGAGGCCGAGAAGAGACACCACGCGCGGATCCGCCGCCCCGACTCCCAACCCAACCATCGACCCGAACGAAAATCCGCCGCAGATGAGCGGCAGTGAAGGGTAGCGTTCCGCCAACCAATCGAGGGCGGCCAATACGTCGTCGCGTTCACCGATGCCGTCGTCGTGGCTTCCGGTACTGGTGCCGACGCCGCGGAAATTGAAGCGCAGCGCGACCAGTCCGGCCTCGTTCAGTGCCTGCGCGGCCCGAAAGACCGCCTTGGTGTGCATAGTGCCGCCGAAGAGCGGATGCGGATGGCAGACCACGGCCGCGCCCCGGGGAGGTACGTCGGGCTCCTTCAAGGCGGCTTCGAGCCAGCCATGCGTTACGGGGATCTTCACCAAGCCGTTTCCATCACAGGCCGCGAGAAAGTCGCGGCACAAAAGAATAAGCCGATCGTGGATGACGGGACCCCGCCCCATTCGCTGTGCGGGACCAGCGTCGCACAGCTATGTTGTGCATGGGCGTTTGGAGGGTCAAGTGAACGGGAGTGAGCGACGGAAATGACCGGCGCAGATCGCGAAACGGAAGTTCGGGCAAACGAGCTCTACTGGAGTTCGACCATGAGCGTCAACCAGATCGCGGACGAGATGGATCTCTCGAAGGGGACGCTGTACGGCCTCATTCGGCCCCGCCCCGCGGGCCTCAGTTGTCCTGACTGCGCCGACGAACTCGTTTACGCCAACCGCACCGCGAAGGACCGCGGAATGGTCGCGTGCCCTCAGTGCGGCTGGGAGGGAGAAGAGGCCGATGCGGAAACGCAGGGTGCGGAGGAGGGCGTGAACTTGCCCGTCATGGTCGATCCCGACGCCGCCCCGGCGTCGGTGGGCACCGACGCGGACCGACGCCGAGTGATCCTGGGGGGCGCGCTCCTGGGCGCAGCCGCCGGTCTGGCGCTCGTCTTCTGGTCCAAGCGCCGCTGATCGGGCGGTTCCGCGGCACAACTCCATGTCCACCCCCGGCGCGCCGACGTACGACCCCCGGAGCATCATCACGCCGGATGCGTTCGAGGTCTCGTCCGCGCTTCTGGGCCTTCCGCTCGCTACCCCGTGGCAGCGGCTCTGGGCGATCCTCATCGACCTGGCCGTCATCGGCATGGTCACCTTGCTCACCAAGAGCTTCGCGATGGTGCTCGGCGTGGTCGCCGCTTTCTTCTTCGTGCGTGCGGGCTTCAAGCGCACCCCGGTACAGGGCAGCGCCTTCGACCGGGCCATGCGCCTTTCGGTGGGGTGTCTCGGCCTCATGATCGGCCTCGTTACAGCCATCGTCTGGGCCTCTTTCGGCATCGGCGGGCGTTCCGGCTCTTCCGACGCGGGAGCAGACCGACCCTCCGGAGAGGCGATCAATATCGAGGGGCGCGCGCCGTTTCTGAGTGTGCTGCAGGGCGTAAATGAGGTATCCGACTTCCGAAGCGCGCCGGACGCCGCGGCCGCGCGCGCCGCCGCCGAGCGCGTCGCGCGACGAGCAGCCGTACTCGGCATTCCGGACGACGACGTGCGGGACCTCCTTCTCGAGGCCGTGCCCAAGGATGCTTCCTGGGCCGACGATGCCCGCTTGATCATGAACGAGGTGCTGGCCGACGACGCGCCCGAGCCTGCACCGGAGGACTCGGTCCGCGCCGCGCGGGTGGCGCGGTACTCGACCGCGGAGGCGCTGGAGACGTACGCGGATCTGCTACGCAAGAGCGACGATACCACGGCTGCGGCCGGGGCGTTCAAGGCCGATCTAAGGGCGCGCCTGGTCGGGGATGTGGCCGCGGATACACTACGCATTCTGGAGGAACATCTATCCGATATGGATGCCGTCGCGGCCACTCGGTTCGAGCGGCTCCAGAAGCTCCAGAGCGAGGTCGCGGAAGCGGAGAAGGGCCCGTCCGTCTTCGGCTGGATCAAGAACGCGGTAAACGAGTTGGGTTTCGGCTTCGGGTGGGCATCGCTCTACCTGACCGTCACGCTGTCGTGGTGGAAGGGTCAGACCGTCGGCAAACGCCTCATGAGAATCCGGGTGCTCTGCCTCGACGGTGAGCCGATCACGTGGTGGACCGCGTTCGAGCGCGCGGGCGGGTACGCCGCGGGGTTCGCGACCGGCCTGCTCGGCTTCGCCCAGGTCTTCTGGGACGCCAACCGACAGGCCATCCACGACCGGATCGTCGGCACCGTCGTGGTCAAGGACGGAGCCTCCAGGGTGGTCGGCTGGGAGGAAGCGTTGTGAACGACCCGCCGCTGGCCGTCGAGGCGTCCGTCGACGCCCCTTCGCCGCAGCGTCCCGTCGCGAGGGCTTGAGGCGGCGTCCGGCCGACCCCCATGGAGATCTCCGTCTCACTGCCCCTCGCGTTCGTCGCTGGGCTCGTATCGTTCCTGTCGCCGTGCGTGCTGCCCATTGTGCCGAGTTCGCTGGCGTTCATCTCGGGTCTGACACTCGACGAGTTGCGCGACGGATCCGGGGCGGCCGCGCGTCGGGCCGCGCTGGTCAATTCGCTCCTGTTCGTGGCGGGCTTCGGGGTGGTGTTCATGACTCTGGGGTGGGCCGCCACCGCGGCGGGGCAGGCCTTCGCGCACACGCTTCCGTGGCTGAACCGTCTGGGGGGCGTGGTGCTCGTGCTCTTCGGGCTGCACCTGATGGGCTTGCTCCGCTGGACGGCACTCGCCCGCGAGGCACGTGTACAGCTTGCTTCCAAGCCGGCCGGCGCAATCGGGTCGTTTCTGGTGGGCGTCGCGTTCGGTGCCGGATGGACACCCTGCATCGGGCCCGTGCTCGCCTCGATCCTCTTGTATGCGAGCCTCGAGCCGACTCAACTACACGGCGTGCTCCTGCTGGCCTTCTACGCGGCGGGCCTGGGACTGCCATTCGTGGTCGCCTCGGTCGCGTTCAATGCGTTTCTGGCCGGAGCGGCGCGTCTACGACGTTGGATGGTGCCCATCGAACGGGTCGCGGGCGGGGTGCTCGCGCTGGTGGGCGTGATGATGATCACAGGAAGCTTCGCCACCGTGTCGGCGTTTCTCGCCGGGATGGGGCAGCTCGTCAATCTGGAGATGCCATGAGGTCGTTCCTTACGAGCTCGCTCGCCCTGGCCGCGTTGGCGCTTGCCTCGTGCGGGGATGCGCCCGGCGCCGACACCGCACGTACCGACGCCACCGCCGAGGGTCTCCTCGCCGCGGTGAAGTCCGGCGAATTGGCGCCCGACAAGCCGATCGACGTTGTTTCCCTCGGGTTCGACCGCGGAAGCGCGGAGGCGCCCGTGCGCGTCGTGGAGATGTCCGACTACGGGTGCGGGTACTGCCGCAAGTTCCACGAGGAGACGTGGCCGATCCTGCGCAAGGAGTTCGTGGACGCCGGGAAGATCCAATGGAAGTTCCTTCCGTTCGTCACGGGCATGTTCAAGAACTCACAGCACGCGAGCGTGGCCGCTGAATGCACGCTCGAACAGGGCGACCCCTTGTTCGAGGCCGTGAACGCGCGCATCTGGAAGGACCAGAAGTCCTGGAAGGGAAGCTCCGAGCCCGCCAAGGTGCTCCGCGGGATGGTGGCCGACGCCGGCGTCGACATGACGCGCTTCGACTCGTGTGTTTCCCAGGATCGCCGGCATGACCGAATGGCCTCAGCGGACGAGCTGGCGCGCCAACTCGGCGTGCGTGGAACGCCGACCTTCTTCGTTCTCGGGTACCAACCGCTTCAGGGCGCACTCCCGACCGAAGCGTTCCGCCAGTTGCTCACGATGGTGTATGCGGACGCGACGAAGGGAGGGGCGGGACGCTGAGGGGCGGAGCGCTGAGGACCGGCACACGCACGGCGAGCCTGCTCGTCGCACTCGGGGTGGCGTCATGCGGACCGATTGCCACATCGGGACCGGGCTGCCGGGACGTACGCGTCGGTATACGGCTCCCCCGTGAGATCGACGAGTCGAGCGGCGTCGCCATCAGCCAAAGCCACAACGGACTTTTGTGGACGCACAACGACCAGGGATCCACGCTCTTCGCCATCGACGAACAGGGCAGGCTGGTCGGGAGTTGGCCCGTCCGTCCGAAGCTGCGGGACTGGGAGGACGTCGGCTTGCAGATGTGCCCCGCGGGTGGGTGGTGCCTGTACCTGTCGGACATGGGGGACAACTACGAAGAGCACACCAGCGTCCGCCTGATGCGCATACCCGAGCCCGATCCATCCGCTGCCCCGGATACGTTGCGTCCCGAAGTCTTTCCCGTGCGGCTGCCGGATGGGCCTCGCGACATCGAGGCGCTGCTCGTCCTACCCGGTGAACGGGTCCTCGTGGTCACCAAGGGACGCAACGACCCGGTGACGGTCTATCGCTATCCCGGTACGCTGCGCCCAGACACCGTCGTTCTGGAGGAGGTGCAACGCCTCAGCGACGGTCCGCGTATCCTGCCTCGTCAGGTCACGGGGGGCGCGGTGTCACCCCAAGGACGACTCGTCGCAATACGCACCTACGAGGCTCTTCAGTTCTTCGATATCCAGTCGGACACACTGGTGCCCGTGGACGGCGGGCTCGTGAACCTGCGCACGCTGCACGAGGGACAGGGTGAAGGCGTGGCGATCGGGGAGGACGGCCAGGTCATCCTCACCTCCGAGCGCGGACCGATCGCCGGATCCGGCTCGATGTCCGAGCTCCGCTG
>JBBSOM010000074.1:0-8594 GCA_038259715.1 Longimicrobiales bacterium | reverse complement strand
TGTGTCCGGCTGCGCGGGGCCGGAGCCACCTATCTGGTGTCCGTGCTTTCGACCTCGACCGTGGGTGCTGCCCGTTACCCCTTCGTGTTGCGAGGGGTGGTGGGCGGAGGCGTGGCGGCCTCGCCGTCCATCGGCGCGCCGTCCCGCGGTGACGCGAGAGGCGACCGGGCATGGGGTACGTCGTTCCCTGACTTGTGGGAAGCGTCGTTGAGGGCGCGCGAGGCACATCTCATCCACTCCCGGGTGGACGCGGGGGCGCGCGTCGGCGTCGAACGAGCGCCAGAGGCACCGTCCAGCGTGGGAGATCGTCGCTCGTTCAAGGTGCTGAACAAGACGAACGGGTTCGACGATGTCTCCGCCGTCGCTCGCGTGGTCGGGAAGCGTGCGGTCATCTACGTCGATGAGAAGGCACCAGGGGGGGGCTACACCGACCGGGACCTGAAGGATTTCTCCCACAGCTTCGACGACTTCATCTATCCGACCGACACGGAGGCGTTCGGTCAACCGTCGGACCTCGACGGCAACCAGCGGATCATCGTCCTGTTCACGCCCACCGTGAATGCCGAGACACCGGGCGGCTCTGCCGGCTTCGTCGGTGGCTTCTTCTACGGAGGCGACCTGCTGGGTGGTTCCGACGGGAACCGGGCCGAGATCTTCTACGCGATCGTCCCTGATCCGACGGGCATCTTCTCGGATGCCCGCTCCAGAACCAAGGTGCTCGGAGTGGTCCCCGCCATCCTGGCCCACGAGTTCCAGCACATGATCCATTTCAACGAACGAATATTGAAGCTGCACGCCGACCGGCCCGAGGCCCTGTGGCTCTCGGAGGGTATGGCGCAGTTGGCCGAGGAGCTCGTGGCCCAGGCCTACGCACGTGCTCGGAAGGATTCTATCGCTCAACTCTACAGGGACGGGGACGAGGACCGGGCCCGACGCTACCTGGCTGATCCCTCCGCGGTGAGCACGATCGTCGCTACCGGGCAGGGCAATCTGGAGGAGCGCGGTGCTGGGTGGCTGTTCACCCTTTACCTGTGGGACCAGGATCGTGCCGGGACCATCCTGGGCCGTCTGACCAGGAGCACCCGCTCAGGAACCCAGAACGTGGCCTGGGTGACGGGAAGGCCCTGGCCTGATGTTTTCGCCGACTGGGCGTCCGCGATCTACCTGGACGACGTCCTCGCCGGGCCCGTCACGTTGTCTTACCCCGGCGTCGATCTTCGCCGGCGGCTGCGCACGAAGTCGGGCGGGTATCCTCTCGATCCGGAGACCCTCCCGGCCGAGGATTTCCGGAGGTCCGGCTCGCTATGGTCGTCCTCGGTGAAACACTACATTGTGGTGCCCCCATCGTCGGGTAGCGTCGTCGTGCGATTGGGCGGCGACGCCGATGCGACCGCGTCGGTGGATGCTGGGCTCCGAATGCGGGTGGTACGATTTCATTGATGCCATCCGTGAACGGATGAAGGACTGAATCTTATGGGATGGGGCCCCGTAAGGAGGATTGTCCTCCGCCGACCCCATCTGTTTCCGACACAACGAATGCGCTGCTCGACCTGTGGTGAGAACCTCCAGCCGGGAGCGGTCCAGTGCCCCACATGCGGCACGGGCACGCCCGTCGGTATGGCGCTCCCTCGGCAAACTGGGGTGCGCCGATGCCCTCGGTGTGCCTATCAGGGGGAGGGAATTCCCTATTTCCGCAGGGCCGGCCACGTCGGATTGCTGGTAGGCGTCAGCGTCTTCACGTACGGATTCGGCGGACTGGTGTACTGGCTGGCTCGGCGCAAGCACCTCATCTGCCCCCGCTGCGGGCTCGGATGGGAGAATGCTTCGTACGGGCTGGCGCTGACCGGATCGGGATCAGAGCGCTATGCGGTAGATGCGGTCGGGGATGAGGCGCTACCCGGAGGCGGTATGAAGCGGCGCGTCCTCGGTACCATCATGATTCTCGTGGCGACCCTGATGGTCGTCGTGGGGATCGTGGAGTTCCAGGCGGTCGCGATCGGCGTGGGAGGGGTCCTCGGAGCGGCCGGGTCCCTGATGTTCTATTGGGGGTGGAGGGGTCAGCAGGAGCGGCGGCAGGCCGTGATGCAGGGACTCCAGCGCCGGATCCTTCGGCTTGCGACCGCACGCGGCGGGACCTTGACGGTGACGGAGGTCGCGGCCGACATGAATCTCTCGATACCCGCGGCGGAGAAGATCCTGACGTCGATGGACGATGGATTCCGCGTGCGTTCAGAGATCTCCAAGGAAGGAATTCTCTACTACGAGTTCCCGGAGGTCCAGCACCGGAAGGAGTTGGGGTCCGGCACCTGAGCGATGAGGACGGCGCCCGAGTCCGTCCTGTGGCGCCGAGGCCGTTCGGGGGTGGATGTGGGGCGAACGGTAACGGTTGTGTCCCGGGGGCTGGGTCGACTACTTTTACGCACCTTACTCGGTACAGGCCAATCATCGAAGCTGATGCACAACTCCACCGTTCTGCAGCTGGACGCCTATCGTGAGCGCAGGGATCTGCGCGTCAAACTCGCGACGTCCCTGAATCGAGTCGACCCGGGCCGAGCCGAGTTGCTCGAGCACCTGACTCGCCTGGCTCAACTGGTGCGGGCGGATCGTGCCGCGATCGTCTGGGTGGACGAGTACGGACCCGGTCTCGTGCATCCCCACGTCGTCGTCGATTTGCTCAACGATCGACCTCGCCGCTCGTTTTCAGCCGAGCCGTTCCGGCGTGCCTGGGAAAGCGGCGTTCCAGGCGTCGTCGAGATCGCCGGGGGGGGACGTGTGGAGGGCGCACCCTGGACGCTGGCGGTGGCTCTGGGCAGCGACGGTACCCGTAGTTGGTTCCTGGCCGCGGACGCTGTGTCGCATCGAGCGGCGCTCGCTTCTGAACTTCGTGACCGTGTCATGTTCGTCGCGGGGGAGTGCTCCTCGATCGTACTGCATCGTGACCTGGACGCGATCGCCGAGCCGGCCGGCGAGGCTGGACTGCGGTCCCGTCCACGCTTCGCGGGATGGCCGATCCTGCAGGACATCGAATCGCGTGAAGACAACGAGGTGGAGAGCGGGAGGATCGCGCTCCGCTTCATTGTGGCCCGCCTGCCCCGGTTGCTCGTCGACGACGATCTGACGATGCCTCTCGACCGTATGCGACAGCAGGCCGAGCGCGCCCGAGAAGAGCTCCGGGCGAAGGCCGACGGAGCGCCCGACCCGGAAAGTGAGCTTTGGGAGCGGGTCTTGGACGCGTACGGGGAGGGTGACCTCGACGCGTTGGGCTCCGCGCTGATCGACCTCGGCACCAGGGTAGAGAATGCGACGCATCTCCATGGGGCTGCGGAACTCTACGGATTGGCATACGAGATGTTCGCGGCGATCGGTCGGGTAGAGGGCGCGGTCGAAGCGGCGCGGTTCGCGGGCAGAACGCAGCGTCGCCTCGCTCGGTGGGACGAAGCCCACCATTGGTACGGGATCGCACGGAATGTGGCGGAAGCCGCCTCGCTCGAGGACAAGGTCGCGGTGGTCCTGGACGGAGTGGCGAACATCCATCGCGACCGGGGCAACCATCCCGCCGCGAGGGAGGCGCTCCGTGAGGCGATGATTTTCGCCGAGCGCTCGGGTGATCTTCGAGCCATCGGAAGCGTAGAGCATGGGTTGCTGGCCCTGGAGCACGTGGCCGGGAACCTGGACGAGGCGCTCGCGCACGGTTGGCGCGCGGTGACCTTGTATCCCGCCCACAAGGATCAGGTGGAGGCTCTTGCGAGTCTGGCCGGCGCGCTTATCGATGCGGGTGAGCTACCCGCCGCGGAGGACGCCTGGATGATCGTGGCCCGGACCGGCGAGGACGACTACTTCCGCCTGTTCGCGCTCGAGGCGCTTGCGTACACCGCTGCGCTTCGAGGGGATCGGGGCCTGTTCGCACGGCGCGCGGCCGCAAGCGATTCGCAGAATTGGGAAGAGGGGCCGGCACTGGCGAAGGCGGAAGTCCTTCTTCATCGGGGACTGGCGCTGCGGGCGCTCGGGCTTGTGGAGGACGCACGCACATGGCTCGATCGGGCGGTTGCATGGGCCGACCAAAACGGCTTCGGACGTACTCTTTTCACGGCCGAGGCTGCCGTGAGGGAACTATGTTCCGCGGAGAAGACAGGCGCGCGCCAAGTGGAGTTCGAGCCATCTCCCGCCACCATCGAGGTCAGATCAGGACTTCGGCGGATGCGCGAGGATCTCGTCGAAGTCCTGATCTGAAGTCGCTCCGGCTCGGCTCAGCCCCTGACGCCACCGTGCGCGTTGCCGGTGCCGGGCTGGATATTGCCGGTGCCGGGCTGGATGTTGCCGGTGCCAGGCTGGATGTTGCCGGTGCCGGGCTGGATGTTGCCGGTGCCAGGCTGGATTTCAGGCCCCAGGATCGACGAAGTGCCACACGCGGCGACGCCGACGGTGAGAAGGAGGACCGTAAGAGAGCGGCGGATGGTCTTCATGACTGCATCCTCATGTGAACGGGTGGAGGTGGGTGCTGAGACGAACCCGCTGAGGCTTCGGCCTCGCTGATATTTGAAGTTCATGGACGCCCTCCCGGGGCGTCGCATCATTTGATGGCTGAGGTATACCTTTTTCGAAGATTATGCCGTTCCTGGCTCTCCTGACCCGCGATCCTGACGTCGAAAGGGCGGTTCGCCGCCCTCTCGAGGAGCGTCATCTTGTCGCGACCGCACGGGGGTGGGACCGTTTGATCCACGTGATCCGGGAGCGCCCCATCACGTGTGCCGTGCTCGACGAAGCGGCGCTTCCGGTGCTCGGTGGAGCTGCCGGATCGGTCGCGGACTTCAAGGCACGGTTTCCGAGCCTTCCCCTCGTGCTGCTGGCTCGCCCGGACGCAGACCCGTTCGCGCTCTTGAGGCTTGGACGGGCCGGGATCGAACGCCTGGTGCTCGCACGCGTCGACGATCTCGCCCGCGACGGAGCGGAGGCCGTGTCCAGGGCCCTCGTGGACACGCCGGATGCTCTGGTTACCCGTGCCGTCAGTCCCTACCTTCCGGCGCGCGTTCGGGGTGCGCTGCGGCTTGCGATGGAGGGCGTCCAGAGGTGTTGGAGTGCCGGCATGCTCGCGGATCGCGTTGGCCTGAGCCAACCGCACCTCAGCGTTCTGCTCAAAGCCGTGGGACTGCCGTCGGTCGGTCATCTTCTCATGTGGGCGCGGCTTCTTCACGCGGGTCGCTGGCTGACCGACCCGTCCCGGAGTGCGGAGAGCGTTTCGAGACAACTCGACTATTCCAGTGGCGCCGCGTTCAGACGAGCGCTTCGCACCCATACCGGCGCTACGCCCACCGAGGTCATCGAGGCAGGCGGACTTTCCTTCGTGCTCGACCATTTTCTGGTGCGCTGCGGCATGGCCGAGACCAGGGAAGACCGGTCCGTCGCTTGATGATTGTTGCGTGAAACGGAGGACATCGTGATGCGGGAGTTCAAGGACCCGAGTGGGCGATCATGGATCGCAGATGTGTATGCCCTCGATGGATATGACTACAAGGGTCGATACTATTTGATCCTGCGGCCAGCCGACGGGGAAGGCGGCGAGGTCGCCCTGACCGAGATCCGATGGAACTCGGAGCGCACCGCACAGCGGACACTGGACACGATGTCGGTGGTGGAGCTCCATCGGCGGCTGCGGAACGCTGTGAGTCGCGCCGTTTCCGCCTGAGGCCGACGGATCCGCTACCCCCATCGGTGACGAGAGGCCGGAGGCGCCCGTTCGATGGGGTGCGGTCCCTCAGCGGAGCGAGGGTTGAAGCTGCGCCGCCGTTGTCGAGATCGCGTCCACCCCTCTGGTGAAGGAAGCCAGGTGGGCGCCGATTCCGTTCTCGATGCGTTTGGCGGCCGAAGTCGAGGGCGTTCCGTTCACGAGGATGGAAAACGCCAGTCGCTCCCCGTCCCGCGACCGCACGACCCCGCTGAGAGCGGACACGCCTTCGATGGTTCCCGTCTTGGCGCGTAGGTTGCCGGCCGCCGGGGTCATGTACATACGTGAGAGTTCGCGACGGTTCCCCGCCTCAGGCAGTGTCTGCCAGAACTCCGGCCACAAGTCGGTGGAAGCGAGCCGTGTGAGTACGTTCACCAGTGTCGATGCCCTCACCCGGTTTGCGGACGAGAGCCCCGAGCCATCCAGTTGCACCACGCCCGTTGTGTCCACACCCAGCGCAACCAGATTCCGGGCCACCGCGCGGCTCCCGGCCGCTGGCGAACCGGTTCCGGTCGCTACCCGTCCGAGCGTCCGGAAGAGGAGTTCCGCGAAGAAATTGTTGCTCTCCTTGTTCACGACCGCCAGGTAGTCACGGAGAGGTGGCGAAACGTGGGTGGCCAGGATGCGGACGCCGCGGTGGTCCGCGCGGGCCGGCGCGAACACCCGACCTGCCGCGATGACCGAGTGACCGGGGTCCGTGACCACGCGATCAGCGCCGCGCACCATGATCCCGCGCTCCTCGAGAACGCTGCGGAAAACCGACAGCGTGAAGCGGGGTGGATCGGAAACCGTAAGCTGTCTCCACACATCCCGCCCTCGCCGCTGGATGTCTCCTTCGACCAGGATGGGGTTCATCGGGTCCTCGCGATCGATCAAGAGACGCGCGGGACCGTCCACTGTGCTGGCGGCGTTGATGATGTCGAGTCCGGCGTGGTCGGGCAGGGTGTGCACGATAGGGCGGCCCCCCAAGCTCTCCGACGCCTCGATCCGCAGGGACACGACGTTCTCGTTGAACGACAGCGCGGAGATCCCGGGCGCGAAGTGTTCGTTCAGGTCCTCCACCTCCCATCCCGGGGGACGCAGCGGGCCCGCCAGGAAGGATGCATCTCCGACCAGGTCCCCTTGGACCGCGTGGATCCCATGCGCCTGGAGTGAGTCCGCGAACTTCTCGAAAATGCTGGTCTTATCCGGGTAGAAGCGGCCGGACAGACCCGGGTCCCCCGTCCCGTACAGAACGAGGTCCCCGACCAGCACGCCGTTCTGGATCTCGCCGGCGGACGCGAGAAAGGTACGAAATCGGAACTCAGGTCCGAGTTCCCGGAGTGCCGCCGTGGTGGTCAGCAACTTCATATTGGATGCCGGGGCGCGTTCCGCGTCCGGCTCCAGCGCGAAGATCGTGTCTCCCCGATCGAGCGAGACGACCAGTACGCTCCACTGTGCCCTTGTCCAGTGGAAGGTGTGCAGGAGGGAGATCAACTGGAAACCGAGTCGGTTCACCTCGGAGCTTTCCGAACCCCTCGAAGTGAATCCGACCGCTGCCGTCGCGCCGATAACGAGCAGGGCGCCGCCAAAGAGTCGTATCCTGGACCTCATGGTGCGCGCCGTGGGTCAGGGGAGAGCCCTGCGAGCGGGTCCTGCCCGGGCAGCGGCACGAGTACGCCCGGGTTCATGATGGCGGCTGGATCGAGCGCTTCCTTGATCGCGCGAAACACGCCCGCCGTCCGTTCTCCGAAGATCCGTCCATGGAAGGGCGCGCGGATACGACCGTCCCCGTGTTCTCCCGACAGCGTGCCATTCAATGAAGACACGAGTTCGACCGTCGCCTCGAGGATACGCCGCGCACGCATCCGCCATTCGGGACGCTTGACGTCGATCAGTGGATTCACGTGGACGTTCCCGTCTCCCGCATGCCCGAACATCACTGCGTCCGTCTCCTCGCGCGCCAGGATCTCACCAAGTTTCTCAAGATATGTCGAGAGGTGGTCCGGCCGCACTACCGAGTCCTCGATGAACTGCATGGAGACCAGCCCCTCGGACGCACGCGCGGCAATCATGGGACTCGCTGCGTGGCGCGTCTGCCAGAGGCGAGCCCGTTCTTCCGGCGAGTGCGCCAGAGTTCCCCGCACCCCGAGCGTGGTCATGAGGCGGCGTAGTCGAGCGCCGCCCTCGTCTACGGCATCGGGTCCGCCTTCGACTTCGACGAGCAACGCCGCGGGCGAGGATGCGATGAGCGTACCCAGTTCCGGGTCGTCCCGGAGTCCGGAGATGTCGAGGTAGCGGGCTGCGAAGAACTCGCACGCCGACGCGCCACACGCTTCAGCGTCGGCAATCGCCGCTGGGAGCATGCGCAACTCCGGCACCGGAATGAGCGCCAGCACGCTGTCCATCGGCTTCACCTGCAGGCGGAGGCGCGCCCGCGTGATGATGCCCAGCGTGCCTTCGCTACCGATCAACAACTCGACCGGATCGCCTGTGGGCAGGAAGCGGTCGAGCGCGTATCCGGAGGCGTTCTTGCGGACGTCCGGCCATTCGCGCGCGTGCTGCCCCAACGCTTCGGTCGCGATGGCATGGGCGCGCGCCACCAGGTCGGGAGTCGGGCCGGCCCGCTCGAACGTCGCCTGGCTTCCATCGGGGAGGACCACCTCGAGCGCGTCGACCCAGTCACGCACCGCCCCGTGGCGGAACGTGTGTACGCCGGCGGAGTGGTTGGCCAGCATACCTCCGAGTGTGCAGCGCCCGGCGGAGGAGGGACGGGCTGGAAAGCGGAGACCGTGCGCGCCCGCGGCCTCCTCGAGGCGGGCGGCGATCACGCCGGGACCGACCGTCACCCGACGCGCCTCGGTGTCGATCTCCCCGGAGTCGGTCCATCCGG
>JBBSOM010000073.1:0-8596 GCA_038259715.1 Longimicrobiales bacterium | reverse complement strand
GCCGTGGACCTGGCCGTGCATGTGGCTTGCCGCGCTCGCGTGCTCGCCCTCGGGCCGGCCTCCGGCCGGAGGCGCGAACGAATCGGCTCCGGAGAGCCCGGCTGAACCCACACCGCCTCCTGCCGACACGACGGGCCAGGGACCGGTGATCACATTCCTCGGCACGAGCCTCACCGCGGGACTCGGACTGCTCCGCGCGGAGGATACCTACGTTGCGCGCCTGGGGGAACTGGCCGACTCAGCCGGACTCCCGGTGCGGACGGTCAACGCTGGGGTCTCGGGCGACACCAGCGCGGGCGGGCTCCGCCGCCTCGCGTGGGTCCTCGAGGAGCCCGTCGACATCCTCGTCGTGGAGCTGGGCGCCAATGACGGCCTGCGCGGACAAGACCCCGACGCAACGGAGCAGAACCTGATTGAAATCGTGCGGACCGCACGCAAGCGGTACCCGGCCGTACGCGTCGTCATAGCCGGCATGGAGGCCCCCCCGAACCTGGGCGAGCGGTATACGGCGCGCTTCCATGCCATCTTTCCCGACGTTGCGAACAAGACGGGCGCCACGCTGATTCCCTTCCTGCTCCAGGACGTGGCCGGCATTCCCGGATTGAACCAGGGCGACGGCATCCATCCCACCCCCGAAGGCCACCGCATCATGGCACACACCGTCTGGAAGGTGCTCGAACCGCTCGTCCGGAAATGGTACGCGGACCACCCCGAGGCCGAGGCGGTGTCGCGGTGAAGAATCCGCCGCCCAGCGCAGGTTGCATGGTGCTCGGCGCGGGCGCGCTCGTCCTGCTGTTGATCCTCGGCGTCGGATGGATCCTGCCTGGGACGTGGTCCGCCGAGCGGAGCGTGGTCCTACCGGTCGCACCATCCGCCGTCTACGCCTTCGCGGATTCCCCGGAGGGATGGAAGCAGTGGACGCCCTGGCCGGATTCGGGGGTCGTCCGGGAGGGCCCCGATCGAGGCGCCGGTGCGCGTCTTTCATGGAACGACGCCGAGCTCGGGGACGGGAGTTTCGAGATCGTCGACGTCGTACCGGACTCCCTGGTGCGCTACCGCGTGGTCGTACAGAAGGGGACGATGTTCACGAACGGCACCCTGCATCTGACCCCGGAGGAGGGGGGCACACGCGTGACCTGGCGTGAAGAAGGGGACTTCGGAGCCAATCCGCTCATGGGATACTGGGCGCGCTTCATGGAGCACGCGCAGGGCGCGGAACTGGAGAAGGCGCTGGCGCGATTGGGTACCTTGGCAGAGAGTGAGGTCAGCGACTAGACGGACACCCCCGCTCGTTCAAACTTGCCCGAAGGCTCGGAGCTGGATGCAGGGACGCTGAGGCGCACTCCCGGCCTTCGTCAGGCCTGCTGTCGTGCCCAGGTGATGAGGTCCTTATTGGACTTCGTTTTCTTCATGATGCCCAGAAGCTCGTTCATGCCCTCTGTCGACGGCACGCCACCGAGCTGACGGCGCATGGCGCGCGACAGCCACAATGCGTCGTCGTCGAAGAGGAGCTCTTCCTTGCGGGTCGCCGAAGCGTTCAGGTCGATGGCCGGATAGATCCGACGGTCGGCCAGGTCGCGGGACAGCACCAACTCACTGTTTCCCGTTCCCTTGAACTCCTCGAAGATCACCTGGTCCATGCGTGAGCCCGTGTCGACGAGCGCCGTCGCGATGATGGTGAGCGACCCCCCGCCCTGGTCGGGCGCGATCTTGCGAGCGCTGCCGAGGAAGCGCTTCGGCTTTTCGAGCGACTGGGCGTCGAGCCCGCCGGAAAGGGTGCGCCCACTGCCCTGCTCGGCCGTGTTGTAGGCCCGGGCCAGCCGCGTGATCGAGTCGAGGATGATGACCACATCCTCCCCCAGTTCAACGCGGCGCCGAGCGCGTTCGAGCGTGATCTCGGCGACCTGCGTGTGACGCTCGGCGGTGCGGTCGAACGTCGACGCGATCACCTCGCCGAAGCCGCACGACTCCATCTCGGTCACTTCCTCCGGACGCTCGTCCACGAGCAGGATCAGGAGATGGCACTCGGGGTTGTTGCTCACGATGCCTTCCGCGACCGCCTGGAGCACCGTGGTTTTTCCGGCCTTGGCCGGCGCCACGATCATGGCCCGCTGACCCTTGCCCAGTGGGCAGAACAGGTCGATGACGCGGTTTGTGTAGTCGGGCTGGCCCCGGAGTGTGCGCCCGCACTCCATCACCAACTGCTGATCCGGGTGCATGGCGCTGAGACGCTGGAACTCCGGCCGTCGCTTCACGTCGTCGGGCTTGCGATCGTTGACGCGAGCCAGATACGCCAGCGGCGCACTCTTCCCGTTCCGCGACTGACGGCCCACCACACCCACCAACTCGTCTCCGGTCCGGAGACCGAATTTTTGGACGATGCGCGAACCGACGTAGATGTCGTCGCGGCTGGGGGTATAGCTGGACTCGCGACGGCGTATGAAGCCGGAGCCGCTACCCAGGACCTCGAGGATGCCGAGCGGCCTGGAATCCGCTTCGAGCTTCTCGGGATCTTCGGTTGTCGGTGGAAAATCCTCACCACCGTCACCGCCTCCGTCGTTTCCTCCGGAGTTGCTGTTGTCGTTGTCCTGGGACTTCCGACGGGGACGGCGTCCACGGCGGCGGCCGCGGCCGCGCCTCTTGGACTTGTTATCCCCGTCGCTTGATTGCGTTTCTTGCGATTCGGGCACGTGTCAACCCACTGTTGCCGGCCAATGTGCCGGAGGAAAGAGGCGCGCGGCGCACCTGCGCCCGCAATACCATCTTTCGGAAAAAAACTCCGGGCTCGGAAATCGAGCAGGAACCATCCGGTCAGCTGGCCAAGGCGGCCGCTGGACTTCGACGCAGGACATCGCATCGACGGACGACGGAAAGAATCGCCTAATCGGCGCTCCGTGGCAAGTGTTTCAGGTTCGCGGCCGTTCCCGCGTTGCGCGGGGTACCTCCGTTGCCGGCCGGGCGGACTGTCCAATTCCCCCTCTGAGTGTGTCCACCGGACCGGACACACGGGGCGGAGCGCGAAAGCGTCCAGGACCCCTAATACGCTGTCTTTCAATATTTTACATGGTGACACCAGAGGTGGCATAAGAGTTGCGTTGAGACGTGTGTACTGGAGTGCGCTGCCAGCTTGAGCACCTTGAAGGGAGCGCACGACTCTACCCGGAGGATACCGTGACCATCACAGGACGCAGGACAGCGATTCTGATCCTCGCTTCGACGCTGGCGGCGGCGCCGGTCGGCGTGCAGAGCCAGGTGGCGCTCTCCGTCCACGTCGGCTCGGTGTTCGACGGTGTCGGATTGGGGTTCGCGATGTCCGACTACGGAACGAGCGCGTTCTTCTCCGGGGCTTCCATGGGCCTGGCGTGGAGCACGCACTATGCCTCCTCGGCCGGCGTATACACGGACAACGATGATTACTACGGGTCGGACCCGGCTTACTACGGACCGGACCCATGGCACCACACGTCACGCTATGCCTCATACTCCTGTTGGGATGCCTATTGGGATGGCTATCTGGATCCCTGGGACAGCGGGTACGGGGACTGCGTCGCGAGCGGTCGTGTCTGGTATGGGTCGTACCGGGCTCGGAGTTGGCTCTGGCGTCGTGGTTGGAGCCGCCCGGGAGTCTTTGTCTACTGGACCAACCCGTTCATGCCGCGCTGGAGCCCGTTCGGCGGGTATTCCGCGGGCTGGTACAGCGGGTACGGACGGGGTGGATGGGACGGAAACCCCTGGGGTGGGACACGCATCGCGTACGGCGCCTACGGTCGGGGTGGTCGGCGCGGCCCCGTGGTGATTCAGCGCGCGCCGGTGTGGAACGGTGGAAGCGTGACGCGGGCCGGCTACAAGGAGAATCCCGGGAACGGGACCCAGCGGACCGCGAAGCGCCGCCCGTCTCCGTCCGCCGTGGCTCCTCCCGTGCGATCCGCCCGTCCGTCCTTGGCTCCTCCCGTGCGGTCCGCCCGTCCGTCCGTGGCTCCCCCCGCGCGGTCGGCCCGTCCGTCCGATGCGCTGGGTCCGGCCCGCGCCGGAGCGAGGGCTCCCCGGGGCACTGCCCCGGCGGCACGCCCTTCGACGTCGTCCCGCGGCAGGGCGCCGATCGCCCGCCCGTCTTCGCCCTCGGCAGGCCGTCCAAGCCCGGGCCGGCCTTCGGCGGTGCGGCCCTCTGGGGCGCGGCCGTCGAGCCCGAGCAGACCGTCCGTGATGCGTCCGTCGACGCCGACCTCAAGCAGACCCTCTGCGGCGCGGCCTTCGACGCCGAGCCGGAGCCGGCCATCCGCGATGCGGCCATCGACGCCGAGCCGGAGCCGGCCATCTGCGGCGCGGCCGTCCGCGCCGAGCCGGAGCCGGCCGTCGGCGTCCCCCCGAAGCCGGCCGTCCGTGAGCCCGCGGTCGTCTCCCTCGCGTTCGACGCCGAGCCGTCCGGCGGCCCGAGCCCCACGCACGGGAGGCGCACGCCCTGCCGCGCCGCGCGCGCGTCCGGCGGCACGGCCCTCGCGCCCGGCTCCGGCTCGTCCGGCTTCGGGCGCACCCGCGCGCCGGACCTCCGGACGCCGGCCGGGCGGGAGCGACTGAGAGCCCTCCGACGCACACGCCCATCCAGGGGGCGTCAGGCTGAAAGGCCTGGCGCCCTCTCTTGCGTGTGCCCTCCGCGCACGGTCGTGCGGCAGAGATCGCCTCCCATCCAGTAGGCAAGCTCCGACGGGTGGCCGACCGCCCAGAGCGCCAGGTCGGCGCGTTTCCCCACCCTGAGGGTGCCGATTTCGTCCCCGAGGCCGAGTGCGCGCGCAGCGTTCCGCGTCATGCCCTCGAGCGCCTCCTCCGGGGTCAGCCGGAAGAGTAGGCAGCCCAGGCTCAATACCTGGAGTGGATCGAGGAGCGGGGACGAGCCCGGATTGAGGTCCGTGGCCAGCGCGATCGGCACCCCGTGCGCCCGGAGCGACTCCACCGGCGGTACCGTCCGGTCCCCGAGAAAGTGGGCGGCTCCCGGCAGGAGCACGGCGACCGTGCCGGATCGGGCCAGCGCACGCACCCCGGCCTCGGACGTGTGCTCGAGATGGTCGGCCGAACGTGCGCCGTGCTCCGCGGCCAGGGCCGCGCCGCCTTGATCCGACAGCTGGTCCGCGTGGAGCCGGACCGGCAGGCCGGCGGCCTTCGCGGCCTCGAAGACGCGGGAGCACTCCTCGGGGGTGAACGCGATCCTCTCCCCGAACGCATCCACGGCGTCCGCGAGCGCCTGTTCGGCCGCGCGAGGGATCATGTCCTCGCAGACCAGGCGCACGTACCCTTCCCTGTCGTGGGCATACTCGGGTGGGAACGCGTGCGCACCCAGCAGCGTGGTCTTCACCCGAACCCCCGTGCGCTCACCCACTCGGCGCGCCACCGCGAGCATCCGCAACTCCGTTGCCGTGTCGAGCCCGTAGCCCGACTTGATCTCGACGGTCGTGACGCCCCGCGCCGCGAGCGCCGCGAGGCGACGGCAGGCGTCCGCGAGTAACGCCTCGTCGGACGCCTGCCGGGTGGCCCGCACGGTAGACAGGATCCCCCCTCCGCCGCGTGCGATGTCCTCGTACGAGGCGCCCGCGAGCCGGCGCTCGAACTCGCGCGCACGGTTGCCGCCGAAGACCAGATGCGTGTGACAGTCGACGAGGCCAGGCGTCACCCAACCTCCCTGCCCATCGAGCACGGGAGTGAGCCCCCGATGCGCCTCCGGCAGGTCGGAAGCGGCGCCCACCCACGCGATGCGACCGTCCCGGACGGCCACGGCCCCGCGCTCGATGGCGCCATAGGGCGCCCCACCGGGCTCCAACGTCGCCACATGCGCGTTCGTCACCAGAAGATCGTCCCGCGTCACCGCTTCGGCTCCGTCGCCAAGGTCATTGTCCAGGGTCGTCACAGGGATCCGCGTTGCCGACGTTCGGCCCTGAATCTACACTCCACGTCCATGTCGGACCTCTTCTTCTCCTCCGCGCTCCTGCCGACCGGGTGGGCACGCGACGTACGCCTATCCGTAGGTGCGGGCGGTACCCTCGTCGACATCTCGTCGGGCGCCTCCAGCACGGGCGCCGACCGGATCGCCGGCGTGGCGGTTCCCGGCGTGCCGAACGTGCATTCGCACGCCTTCCAGCGCGCGCTCTCGGGGCTCACGGAGCGGGGTTCGCCCCGCGGAGACACGTTCTGGACCTGGCGGGAACGGATGTACGGGTTCCTCGAGCACCTGACTCCCGACGACGTCCAGGCGATCGCGGCCGAGCTTCAGGTCGAACTCCTGCGGCATGGGTACACAGCGGTGGCGGAGTTCCACTATCTGCGAAACGCGCCCGACGGCAGATCGTACGCCGACCCTGTGGAGATGGGCGGGCGCATCCTCGCGGCCGCCGCCGACACCGGAATCGGCGTCACGCTCCTGCCGGCCCTCTACCGTGCGTCCGACTTCGGAGGCGCGCCGCCGTCCGAGGGACAGCGGAGGTTCATAGCGCCGGTCGAGGACCTCCTCGGGGATATTGCCGTGCTATCGGCGCGCACCGGGGACGACCCGAATGTCCGGATCGGGCTCGCATTGCACTCCCTGCGCGCGGTCGGACCCGATGACCTCCGCGACGCGCTCGACGCCATCGGCCGGCTCGACGCGACGGCCCCCGTCCACATCCACATCGCGGAGCAGGAGCGGGAGGTGGAGGCGTGCCTGGCCTGGTCCGGCCGGCGCCCGGTCGCCTGGCTCCTCGACCACGCGCTGGTCGACCCGCATTGGTGCGCGATCCACGCCACCCACATGGACGAGGATGAAACCCGCGCGCTGGCGGCGACCGGCGCGGTGGTCGGCCTGTGCCCGACCACGGAGGCCAACCTGGGCGACGGGGTTTTCCCGTTCACGGAGTATCTGGCCGCAGGGGGCCGCTGGGCCATCGGGACCGATTCCCACGTCGGCGTGAGCCCGGTCGCGGACCTCCGGTTGCTCGAGTACGTGCAGCGGCTGACCCGGCGCATCCGAAATGTGGCCGCGGGGACCCGCGACGCCTCGACCGGCCGCGTCCTGCTGGAGGGCGCCTGGGCCGGCGGCGCACAGGCGAGCGGCCGACCTCTGGGAAGGCTCGCTTCCGGCGCGCGCGCGGACGTGGTGGTTCTCGACGACGAACACCCCACGCTCGTCGGCCGGGCCGAAGACGACCTGCTCGATGCCTGGATCTTCTCCGGAGAAGACACGCCGGTCCGCCACGTGATGGTCGGCGGCCGCTGGGTGGTGCTCGATGGCCGGCACGTCCGTCAAGACGACATCGGGGAATCGTACCGGAGGGTCGCCCGCCGGCTCGGCAGGGTCTGAGCCGAGGGGGGTGAGGCGTGGGAACCCCTCCTCAGCCATCCAGCATGGGAATCTTCAGCCCTTCACGCCGCGCCGTCTCGACGGCGACCTCATAGCCCGCGTCCGCGTGGCGAGCCACGCCGATGCCCGGATCGTTCGTGAGCACCCGCTCGATGCGTGTGCGCATCTCGGGCGTCCCGTCGGCCACGAGGACCTGTCCCGCGTGCAGGGAGTTGCCGATCCCCACGCCGCCACCGTGATGGAACGACACCCAGCTCGCGCCTGAGGCGGTGTTCAGGAGCGCGTTCAGGATCGGCCAGTCGGCCACGGCATCCGTTCCGTCCTTCATCGACTCCGTCTCCCGGAACGGCGACGCCACGGAGCCCGTGTCGAGATGGTCGCGTCCGATGACGATGGGCGCGCGGATCTCGCCGCTGGCCACGAGGTCGTTGATCGCCACGCCGAAGCGCGCCCGCGCCCCCTGCCCCAGCCAGCAGATCCGGGATGGGAGTCCCTGGAACGCGACCTTCTCCTGTGCCATGCGGATCCAGCGACACAGGTGATCATCCTCCGGAAACATCTCCAGAACCAGTGCGTCCGTGCGGTGGATGTCCGCCGCGTCGCCCGAGAGGGCAACCCACCGGAACGGACCCTTGCCCTCGCAGAAGAGGTCCCGGATGTAGGCGGGCACGAAACCCGGATACGCGAATGCGTCCTCGTAGCCGGCGTCCTTCGCATACCCGCGCAGATTGTTGCCGTAGTCGACGGCGACGGCGCCCGCGCTCTGGAGCGCCACGATGGCCTCGCAGTGCGTGCGGATGGAAGCCATGGAGCGCTTTACGTAGCCATCGGGGTCCGTGGCGCGCATCGCTTCGGCCTCGTCGAGGGTCATCCCCACCGCGACGTATCCGTGGAGCGGATCGTGCGCGGAAGTCTGGTCGGTGACGATGTCCGGCGTCACGCCCCGGCGCACGAGCTCGGGGAGCACCTCCGCGCAGTTACCCACGAGCCCGATGCTGAGCGCTTCACCCGTCGATGTGGAATCCTCGACCCACCGCAATGCCTCGTCGAGATCGTGCGTGATCCGGTCGCAGTAGCGCGTGTCGATACGACGTCGGATGCGCTTGGCATCCACCTCCACCACCAGGATCACGCCCTCGTTCATGGTGGCGGACAGGGGCTGTGCGCCCCCCATGCCGCCCATGCCCCCCGTGAGGACCCAGCGCCCCTTCAGCGTGCCGCCGAAGTGGCGGGAGGCCATCGCGCCGAACGTTTCGTACGTGCCCTGGAGGATGC
>JBBSOM010000072.1:0-8659 GCA_038259715.1 Longimicrobiales bacterium | reverse complement strand
CTATGTGGGAAGCCAGGTGGTCCACATGACGACGGATGGGGGGCAGAGCTGGCGGGACATCAGTCCGGATCTCACGCGGAACGAGAAGAGCCACCAACAGAACTCCGGGGGGGTGACCGTCGACAACGTGAACACGTTCATCGGTGGAAACCTCTGGTCGATCGCCGAGTCCCCCCTTCAAGCCGGTCTGATCTGGACCGGGAGCAACGACGGCCTCGTGCAGATGACCCGGAACGGAGGTGTGCAATGGGAGAACGTAACCGGGAGCATTCCCGATCTGGGCCCCTGGGGCAAGGTGAGCAACGTCGCGCCATCCCACTTCGATCCCGCCACAGCGTACATCGCCGTGGATCGACACATGATGGCCGACTACGCTCCTCATATCTACAAGACCACCGACTTCGGCAAGAGTTGGAAGCCTCTGGGCAGCGGGATCCCGCAGTCGGTCTTCAGCTACGTACATGTGATCCAGGAGGATCCCTTCCGAAAGGGAATGCTATACGCGGGAACCGAGAACTCGCTTTACTTCTCGCTGGACGACGGAAGTACCTGGGTCCCGCTCCAACTGAACATGCCCCACGCACCGGTGTCGTGGATCAACATTCAGCCCCACTTCAATGACCTCCTGGTGTCCACGTATGGCCGAGGAATCTGGATCCTGGATGACATCACCCCGCTGAGGGCCCTGGATGCAGCTACCCTTTCCGTTCCCGTCCACTTCTTCGAGCCGCGGCCCGCATACCGCTTCCACGAGATCCAGAGTTCTGTCTCGGATCCCCAGTCGAACGTCGTCGGGGAAAACCCGCCCTACGGCGCAGACCTGAACTATCTCCTGAAGTCCGACGCACGGGGACCGGCCACGCTCACGGTGTACGATGGCGACGGAAACGTGGTCCGCGAGCTCACCGGGCCCGGTCAGGCCGGAATCAACCGGATCTGGTGGGATCTCCGGTATCCGGCAGCTACGAAAGTCGTGCTACGGAGCCGACCGCCCGAGGCGCCGTGGGTGCCCCTGGACCAGGACGGCACACGGGAACTCACCGCCAGGCACCTGATCGCCCAAGGGCCGCTGGCGGTGCCCGGCAGCTACACGGTGACGCTCGCCATAGACGGGACGGAGCAGAGCCAGAGCCTCACGATCCTGAAGGACCCGCATTCTGTGGGCAGTCCTACGGACATCCGGGCGCAGGTGGACTTCTCCCGCCAGGTTATCGCGTCGGCGGACAGCGTGGTGGGCATGATCAACCGGATGGAGAAGATCCGGCACCAGGTGATCGACGTTCTCTCACTCGTGCCCGACGCGCCGGAGAACGCGGACCTGAGGAAGGCGGCCCGGGCACTGGACCAGAGGACCTTGGAGGTGGAGGACAACCTCTTCAACATTCACCTGACCAACGGGTCGCGGGACTTCCACCGCAATCCCACAAAACTGCTGGAGCGGTATGGGTCCCTGGGCCAACAGATCATCGGTGGCGGCTTGGACTACCCTCCGACGGACCAGCAGGGAGCGGTCTTCGGACTCCTGCAGGAGAGGCTGGACCAGTATCGCGCCCAGTACCGAACTTATATGGACCGGGATGTCGTCGACTTCGACCGCATGCTCAGGAGTCGGAACCTCGCTGGGATCATCTCCGATCCGGAGTGATCCCTGGATCTGGAGTAGCCTTTCCGGGGATGGACGACGAAAGGCTGTGCGAGAAGATCCTCGGGCTGGCGAAGTCTCATTTCTCCCTCGGGCTGCTATACTTGCTTCCCTGCCCGTCGCCTCCGGTGGCGGCTGTCCTCCGCTCTTCGAGGTCCAGGTGAACGCAGATCCACGCCGATCCGGCATCCGCATCCTCCTCGTCGAGGACGCCTTCGACGAGGCTCTTGTGATCAGGACGTTCCTTCAGTCCGCGCCGGGCACCTTCCACGTGACGTATTCGCAGGACGGCGACCACGCGGCCGTACTGCTCCGGGAGCGCGAATGGGACTTGCTGATCACCGACCTCAACCTACCGGGCATCGACGGCTTCGAGCTGTGCCGCATCGCGAAAGCCGAGCACCCGTCCATGCCCATCCTGGCGGTGACCGGCTACACCGGCGCGCACTACCAGGAGGAAGCATTTCGTGCCGGGGCCACCGACCTGATGACCAAGCCGCTCGAAGACGACGACTTCGTCCGGAAGGTCGAAGAGTTGACCGGCACGAGGCGTACGCCCGTCCATGCGTCCGTCATCGCCGTCGGGGGTCTGGTCGGCGACGTGGAGATGGGGTGCGGGGGCACGCTCCTGAAGCAACGTCAGGCGGGAATGGACGTGGTCATCGTCCCGCTGTGCCGGGACGAGAGGGACCCGACGAACTCGGGCGTCGAGTGTGCGGTCAACGCGGCCAAGCGCCTCGGCGCTCGCGTGTTGATCGACGAACCGGCGCTGGAAGACACGGAGCGTCGTATGGGTTTCCTCCAGCGCCTCGCCCATGACCTGCGCCTCGAGACCGCGTACATCCCGGCCATGGACGACCCACATCCCGCCCGACGGGAGGCGTTCCGGGTCGCCAAAGTCGCCTTCGGCACGGTTCCTCTCGTGTTGGGGTATCAGACCATGACGACGGGTTTCGACTTCAAGCCGAGCCGGCTGGAAGACGTATCCGAGCAGATGATGGACAAGATGGAGGCGCTCACCGCCTACCAGGAGTCCAGAAACGCCCGGAAGGATCTCGCGCCGCGGGTCGCGCAGGCATACGCGCGGTATTGGGGGCGCTTCCAGAGCTTCGGCGAGGTCGAGCCGTTCGAGGTCGTACACGAGCAGTAGGAGCTGGCCCGAGTCATGGGCTCGCTTGCGGATGTCCGGCTGGTGCGACGACCTTGATCCTCAAGCCCCCATTCTCCAGGACGACACGTGGCTACTGCTGCCCACCTTCAATTCGAGCGCGACATCGTCGAGATCCAGGGCCAGATCGACAAGCTTCTGGATCTCGCGGAACGGAAGGGCATCGACGTCGCTGCCGAGGTCCTGGTCCTGCGCGAGAAGCTCCAGGCCCTTCAGGTGCAGACGTACGACAATCTGCGGCCGATCGAGCAGGTCCAGGTGGCGCGCCATCCCAGGCGTCCGTACACGCTCGACTATATAGGACGCATTTTCTCCGATTGGATCGAATTGCACGGGGACCGGGCCTTCCGTGACGACGAAGCGATCGTCGGCGGCTGGGGAACCCTCGGAGGTCGCTCGATCATGGTCATCGGCCAGCAGAAGGGCCGCGACATGAAGGAAAACCTGCGGCGCAATTTCGGCATGCCCCACCCGGAGGGGTACCGCAAGGCACTCCGGTTGATGCGCATGGCCGAGAAGTTCAACCGTCCGGTCGTCACGCTGATCGACACCCTCGGCGCGTATCCCGGCATCGGCGCCGAGGAGCGAGGCATCGCCCAGGCGATCGCCCTGAACCTCCGCGAAATGGCCCGTCTACGAACCCCGACCATCAGCGTGGTGATTGGCGAGGGTATGTCCGGCGGCGCTCTCGGGATCGGCGTCACCGACCGCATCCTGATGCTCGAACACTCCATCTACTCGGTCATCTCACCCGAGGGGTGCGCCGCGATCCTGTGGCGCTCCGCCGAACACCACGAGAAGGCAGCGACGGCGCTCCGCCTCACCTCCGGGAATCTGGCCGACCTGGGTGTGTGCGACGAAATCGTACCGGAACCGCCCGGGGGTGCCCACAGCGACTGGAATGAGGCCGCGCTCCACCTGAGCCGGGCGTTGACGCGCACGCTCGATGAGCTCTGCGCCCTGCCCACGCCCCAGCTCCTCGAAGAGAGGTGGGCGAAATACGGGTCGATCGGCGCTTGGCGGGAGGCGTAGGGGACGCCATGGCCGGCTTTGCCGAAATCCGTTTCAAGGGCACACGCAAGGGGTATTTCCAGTACGGTGTGGATCTCGACCTGCGCCCGGGGCTGAACGTGGTGGTGGAAGCGGACCGCGGTGAGGATCTTGGCCAGGTGTCGGCGGTTGGCGTCATCGCAGAGCGGAAGTGCTCCTCGTCGGGCGGATGCGCCACGCCGACCCCGGAGAAGAAGGTCCTGCGGCTCGCCCGCTCCGAAGAGGTCTCACGCGCCGAGACGCTGCGAGGAGACGAGGAGCGCGTGCGCGGGGAGGCACGGCAGTTCGTCGAGAAGCACGGCCTCAAGATGAAGGTGACCGAGGCCGAGTGGCAGTTCGACCGCAACAAGCTCCTGCTCTATTTCACCGCCGACCGTCGCGTAGATTTTCGTGAGCTGGTCCGCGACCTGGCCCGTAATTTCCGAACGCGGATCGAGCTTCGGCAGATCGGGGTTCGCGATGAGGCCGCCCTGCTCGGCGGCGTGGGCCGTTGCGGCCGGGAACTGTGCTGCTCGACGTGGCTCCCGGAGTTGAAGCCCGTGAGCTTGCAGTTGGCGAAGGATCAACGGCTCTCCCTGAATCCGGCGCAGATCTCGGGATGCTGTGGGCGGTTGATGTGCTGCCTCATGTACGAGCACCGCACGTACGTGGAGGCGCGGCGCCGCTTCCCACGCGAAGGGCGGACCCTACGTACCGCTCAGGGGGAGGAGAGGGTTGTCAGCGTCGACATCTGGCGAGAGACCGTGACGCTGCGAGACCCGGAGGGGACGCGCCGCACCATCGTCCTCGACGACTTGAAGAAGGAAGTCTCGCGCGGCCGGAACCCCCATGCGTCCCAGGACCCGACGGGAGAGCCCGACGCGTGAGCCCCCGACGTCGATATCTCACGACGCCCATCTACTACGCGTCGGGGGAGCCCCACCTCGGGCACGCCTACACGACCATCCTCGCCGACGGTCTCGCGCGCTTCTACCGACAGGACGGAGAGGACGTGCTTTTTCTCACGGGCACCGACGAGCACGGCCAGAAAATCCAGGAAGAGGCCGCGCGGCGCGGCGTGGAGCCCATCGAACTGTGCGACCTCATGGCGGAGCGCTTCGAGGCGGCGTGGAAGACGCTCGAGATAAGCTACGACCGCTTCATCCGCACCACGGAGGACGAGCACGTCGCCGTCGTCACCGCCTTCCTGCAACGCCTCTGGGACCGCGGCCAGATCTACGAGAGCACCTACAGTGGTTGGTACTGCGTTTCCGACGAGCGTTACTGGACCGGGAAGGACCTGGACGAGCACAATCACTGTCCGATCTGCGGCCGGCCCACGCAATACGTGGAAGAGGTCAACTACTTCTTCCGCATGAGCGAGTATCAGGAGGCGCTGATCCGGCAGATCCAGGAAAATCCGGAATGGATCGTTCCCGAGATCCGGCGGAACGAGATTCTCGGATTCCTCCAGAAGCCGCTCGAGGATCTGTCGATCTCACGTCCGAGGAAGCGCGTGCGCTGGGGCATTCCCCTCCCGTTCGACACCGACCACGTCGCGTACGTCTGGGTGGACGCGCTCATCAACTACCTGACCGCGTCGGGCGCGATTCATCCGAATGAGGGGCCGGACCACCAGGGTTGGGACGATCCGTCGGAGTCCCGCTGGCCCGCCGACCTGCATATCGTCGGCAAGGACATCATCACGACCCACGCGGTCTACTGGCCGACCTTGTTGATGGCCGTGGGCCTCCCCGTGCAGCGCCAGATCCTGGCGCACGGCTGGTGGGTGGTTGGCGAGACGAAGATGTCCAAATCGCTCGGCAATGTCGTGGACCCGCTCGCGCTCCGCGAGCACTTCGGCACGGACGCCGTCCGTTGGTACCTCATGCGCGAAATGCCGACGGGCGCGGACGCCTCGTATACGCCCGAGCGCTTCATGGTCCGGTACGATGAACTGTCCAACATCCTCGGAAACCTGGCCAGCCGGACCATTTCGATGATCGTGAAGTATCGCGGCGGTGTCGTGCCGGACGCGCCGGGAACCGGCCTGGACGAGGCCGTCGAGGCCGCCTTCTCCGCTGCACGCCAGGGAATCGCACGCTTTCGGGTTCACGACACCTTCGCGGCCGCGATGGAGCTGGCTCGCACGGCCAACGGCTACGTGGAGGAGCGGCAGCCCTGGGCGCAGGCCAAGGATCCGGACCGGGTGGTGGCGCTCGACGAGACGCTGAGCACGCTCGCCCGCGTGCTCGTGGCGCTCGCCGCGCTCTTCGAACCGGTCGCCCCGTCGAAGATGGCCGAGCTCGCGGGACGACTGGGCCTCGACGCCGTGCCAACCCTGGCCGAGGCGCGAGCGCTGTCCTTGGCCGGCAGAAGCGTGATCAAGGGCGATCCGCTCTTCCCGCGCGTCGACCCGGGCTGGATCGTCGAAGCTACATAATATTGCAGCACAACGCTTTTCGGGGTTTGTTCGCGCGATGGCAGCTTCGAGGGGACGTCGCCGACAAGGTTGACTTGTCGGAAGTCACCGGCCTACCTTTGCATGCTGAAGACCGCCAAAGACATCATCGCCCCTCGCGAACGGCATCTGAACCGCTGATTCAAGAGGATTCCTGTTGACGGACACCCCCCCAGGCGTCACATGACCGGAAACCGGTGGACCTTTTTCGTCGTTCGCGACGAGAACAATCCCGTCCAGCAGTACACCCTCTCCACGAGGGCGCTGCGCGCACTTGCTGGACTGGGCGTCGTTGCGGTCCTGGCGTTCTGCGGCTTCGGCGTCTCGGCGTCGCTCGACGCCACCGCTCGCATCCAGAACCGTCAACTGGAAGCTCAGAACGAAGCCCTCACCAGCGAGCTCGCGCACTTCCGGGACCGCGTCGGTAAGCTCGAAACCACCGTCGATGCGCTCTCCGAAAAGGACGCGAATGTTCGCACCATCGCGGGACTCGACGCCATCGATCCGGAGGTGTTGCAGGCCGGTGTCGGCGGACCGGGCCTCGGATCGGTCGACTCGTCTCCGCTCTGGTCGGTGGACTCGGCGGCCGCCAAGAACGCGTTCGCGCTTTCCTACGATCTGAACGCCCTCGAACGGCGTGCCCGGTTGCTCTCCGCATCGCTCGATGAAGCCACCGACTCGTTGGAAGCCCATGAGGACCTGCTCGAGTCCACACCCTCGATTCTCCCCACGTCCGGGGTGCTCTCGAGCGGATTCTCCAAGTCCCGCATGCACCCCATCCTCAACCGGATGCGGCCTCACGAGGGCATCGATATCGCCGCGCCCAAAGGCACGCCGATCTTCGCGGCCGCAAAGGGCCGCGTCGTACGGGCCGGGTGGGAGGCGGGGTACGGACTGACCGTGGAGATCGACCACGGGTACGGGTACACCACCCTGTACGGCCATGCTTCGAAGTTGCTCGTGCGGCGCGGTCAGCAGGTATCCCGAGGCGACGTGATCGCGCAGGTGGGCAGTACGGGAATCGCGACCTCGTCGAATCTCCACTACGAGGTTCAGATCAACGGGATCCCGCAGAACCCGATCAACTTCGTTCTGCCGGACATCGTCCCGTAGCGAAGCCGTGCGCAAGCAGGTTGCCCCGAGGGAGGGGCTGACGCTGCCCAGTCTCCTCACCCGGGTCGCGCTCGCGCTGCTCGCCGCGAGCACTCCCGGTCCGCTCGCGGCGCAAGCGCTGCTGCCCGACACCGTGGTGAGCCCGCCCACGGGACCTCGGATCGTCATGCTCGCCGAGCCCGGATCGCCCCTGGTCGCGCTTCGGCTCGCCGTACCCCTGCCTCCGGTCCGATCCGGCGTCGACGCCGGGCTGATGCTGCGCGACCTGGGGCTCGAACGCATGCGTACGCTCGCGACGACGGTGGGCGCTCGGGTCGCCGCGGCGCGTACGCCCTGGGGCCTTGCCTATACGGTCGAGGGCGCCGCGACCGACTTCGACTACCTCGCCGCCATGCTCCGGGCGGCCGTCGCGGAGCCAGCAGTGGGTGGGCCGGCCTTCAGGGCGGCGCGCGACGACCTGCTCGAGCGCCAGGCCCGCTCGGCCGAAACAGCGTCCGGAAAGCTCGAAGCTGCGCTGCGCGGAAAGTTGGATCCGTCCGGGTCGGATAACGCCGTCGGAGTGCCGGGTGCCTCAGCCGTGTGGGATCTGTGGCGCAGCACGCATCGGGCGTCCGGGATGACGCTCGTGGTGGCCTCGCCCCTGCCGCCGGCGGTCGTGCTCGCCGCCACGAGAGGATTCGGCGTCGTCGACTCGACCGCGCGGGCGCCGGTCACGTCATCCGCCCCGGCTCCGCGCCCACCCGCCCCCCGGGTGAACGTGTTGCGCAGGGGGTACGGCGCGGCGTGGCAGGGGGGCGCCACCGGCGATCCCCGGGCGGCCGTCGCCGCCGTGCTGGTGGCGGATGCGTTGCGCCGCGCCGCGGAGCCGGAGGGGTACGAGGCGGGTGTGGCGTTGCTCGAGTTCCGGGACCGTTGGGCCCTGATGGTCACGGGCGCCTCCTACGCCGACAAGGCATCGGCCGTCCGCCGAGCCGTCGACCAAGCCCTTTCGGCCACACGTGAATCGCTCCGTCCGGGCTCGGTCGCCGCCGCGGTCGCGCGCGTGCGGCAGGACCTGCTCCTGCGGAGTCGGACCCCGTCCGGGCTCGTCACCACGGTCGGGTGGGCCATGGAGGCCGCCGGCGACCCGACCGCCGCCGCGACCCGACTGGAGGCTCTGTCGCACATGGACGCGGCAGCCGTGGACGACTTCCTGGCGGCCATGATCGCTCGCGGGCCGGTGAACGCCCAGGTCCAGCCATGATGG